>JAUZOU010000017.1 GCA_030706285.1 Bacteroidota bacterium | reverse complement strand
TCTTCTCAGCGCCTTCCGGCACCGGCAAGACCACCCTGGTTCAATGGCTGCTCAAGCAGGGCCTCAACCTTGGTTTTTCGGTTTCCGCCACCAGCCGCCCGCCCCGCAACACCGAGGTTGACGGAAAAGATTATTTTTTCCTGACGCCCGCCGATTTCAGACAAAAGATCGAGGCCAACGCCTTTCTGGAATGGGAAGAAGTGTACACCGACAAATTCTACGGCACTCTGAGAAGTGAAGTGGAACGCATGATGGCTGACGGCCGGAATGTATTGCTGGACATTGACGTGAAAGGGGGCCTTAACATCAAGCAACAATACGGCAGCAAGGCCCTGGCTGTGTTTATCAAACCGCCCAGCATCGACGTGTTGCGCCAACGGTTGGAAAACCGGGGTACCGACAGTGCCGATGTGATCCGCGAACGCCTGGAAAAAGCCAGCTTTGAGTTGTCGTTTGCGCCGAAATTTGATGCCGTGATTGTCAACGACGATCTTGAAACCGCCAAACAGAACTGTCTGGAAGAAGTCCGGTCGTTTATTTCCGCCGGGCCGAACGATTGACCGACTATGACTAATAAAATCCGTACGGGCTTTTTCGGAGGTTCGTTCAACCCGATCCACAAGGGACACCTCGGTTTAGCCGATTTCATCCTGCAACAGGGATACGTCGACGAGGTCTGGTTTGTAGTCAGCCCCAAGAATCCGCTGAAAGCCACGGCCGATCCCGCCGATGCCCGGCAACGGCTGCTGGCTGTCCGGACAGCGCTTCAGGATCACCCGCACACGTTCGCGTCAGACATCGAGTTCAACCGCCCTGTTCCCTCCTACACCGTCGATACGCTCCGTTACGCCGAGTCCACCTTTCCCGGACGCGAATTTGTCCTGATTATCGGCGGCGACAACCTCGACCTGTTCACTCAGTGGAAAGACTACGACTACTTGCTGCAACATCACGACATCCTGGTCTATCCGCGTACCGGTGCTTCCAACACGGTGCCCCAAGGCTGGAACCGGGTTACGCTGCTGAACGCTCCTCACATGGACATTTCTTCCACCCAGCTGCGAAACGGAGAGCAACGGTGATAACGGTGTGCGGGCTGTTTCAGGGGACTTTATCAACGACCACCTCAAAGTCCTGTGCCGGCAGAAATTGCGTCTTTTTCCAGAAATAAACGAGTTGACCGGCCGTTTGCCTGACCGAATCCGGCTGGTATGAAAACGACCTCACCGGTATTCCGTCTGGTGTCGTCAAGGTATAAAACGCTCTGTCCAGGGGGCTTCCCCATGCCCGGGTGGATGTCAGGATATAGGTGTTTTTAGCCAACGCTTTCTGCCGGTAGGCAATCTGGACTGCCAGGGTATCTTCAGGCTGCACGTTCAGTTCAAAATAAATGGCATTGCCTGATTTCATAAATGGTACCGCTTTCAGACAATTGAGGTCAAGCACTCTGATCGAATCGACCGTTCCTGCCTCCGAAGCGAACGGAAAGCTGATTCGCTGGACCACAAGCTCCTTTGTCCGGTTCCTGAACGAATAAATCCCATTCACGCTGAAATGTTCGCGATCGAGTTTGAAATCGATGTGTTCTTCAAAAAAAGCCACCTTTGTTTGTGCTGGCAGGCACAAGGTCACGGAAAAAAACAACAACCAAAGGCAGACCAGTCGTTTGTTCCTCATCTTGAAAGGGTCATTTTGGAGGTACACGTCGTTTTCCCGTTGACGACCAATTCAAACAGGTAGGTTCCGTTTTCTACCGATGGTGGGATTTCCAGGCTGCCTTGATTGTCTATCAATGAAAATTGTGTCAACCGCTGCCCGCTCAGATTGATCAGATTGACCCGGCAATCGGAAGATTTGACCGGCAGGGAAATGGTATAGTTCAGCGTTGTTCCGCTCAATGGATTCGGTGACAGCTTCCAAACGGTTTCGGCAGTCGCTTTGACCGGATCGACTCCGTTTATCAGGTTTAGCAAATGGATGTCGGCGGTTACGACTGAATCGGGTCTCAGGATCACGTCGATGGGCGTCATACGGATGTCCTTGGTATCGGCAGTCGGATAATTATAATACATGGTACTGAAGGTGTTTCTGTTGGCTAATACCCTGATCGAATAAGAGCCGTCAGATCTTGGATACAGGTGGAAATATTCATTAAAGAAATAGCCCTTTGTCTCGGTAAACAAATGGCCGTTTTGATCATAGATATGTCCTCTTAATGTACCGCACATGCCGGTCGTATCATTGACGGCGCCGATGGTGGGCGATTTATCCAGACTATACCTCCTGTATTGGCCCATTTCATAGTGAAACAGATGTTCGGCTATAGATTGGCCTGATCTGGGTGTCAGCACTGTCGAACCGGGTAACCCGCCATAAATAAGAAGCGCATCTGTATATTTATAATTCATGTAGGAATGGATCAATTGGATGGAGTCTTTAACCGGGTTGATCGTAAGGTTCGATGACAGGCTGTCATTCGTTATCAGCAATATATAATTGCTATCGTACGAACGGATCTGTTTAACCGTTGAGATGCCGGAGGTTGTCTTGATCCAAATGCTGTCAAAAGGGAAAAATCCACTGTGTAGATTGAGGTAACTAAGCTCGATGACCCAATTTCCATTTTGGTCGAAATAAAGTTCTGACAAATCAACCTCCTCACCAATCGGATTCGCTTTTGCAACAACAATCAGCGCAAAAGCCAGCATTGTAAAAATGAGTTTTTTCATCTCTGATTAGTTTTTAAATCACATTTTCGTTCCGTAACAGACAGCTATTTTCGAAACAAATATAATCTATTTCTTAGTATTTTGTACTGATTATTAAAATTTATTATTAACAATGAATCCTGCCCAAACTTGTTCTTTCCATACTAAAAACCGGGATCAAGTTAAAGCTTTTGGATTAAGAAGCTATAGACAGTGCCATAGCTACAAAGACGTTGAAGAGGGAGGGCTATCGATTGACGTTCCGTTTATCTGAGCAGTCAGTATCCAGAAAGTACTACTATCAATCGCCGTTCCGCTAGCGCAAACAGTCTGCCGCTCCGATTCGAAAAACTAAAAACCGGGTCTCGTTCGGCTGAATTTTCGAGGCGTCGCTAACGCTCCTCGGAAGACGAAAATTCCGGGCGCCTCTCTCCACCCTGTTTTCTTAACGTTTTTCTTCATAGTCGCCGCAACCTGCCCGTGCCCGCTTCACTACCGGTTACTTTCCATCAGATGTCAGAAAACTCTGTTAAAAGTCTAACTATTTATAATTAAAACACGTATATCTAAAAATAATAATTATTTTTGCTTCCATGAAAGACACGTTATTTTATACATCTAAAACCATATATTTAACATTTTAGCAGATAATCAAACCAAGAAGAACACATTTTCTACGAATGACCTGACTAATATTCTAATAACTAAAAAGTCATGAACCTCAACATTCTTCCTTCATGTTAATTCATATTGTAATTATAATATATTGCATTTTTCATAATAAATAAATAATCGCTATGCGATTGCTGAAGTGTTAGCACTTAGTTTAGAACGCACACATTTTAGTTCTTTTAATTGTGAACCAAACATCTAAGAGAAATAAACAACCTCAATAGTGGTGCAACGGATAGGAAATAAATTTAAACTGTTGTATCAAAATAAGACGTCTATTAATTTGTCTCTATGTTAAATAACAAAAATTGGCAATCAGTATACTACAATCTATATTGAAGATAAAAAGGTCTATTAAGACATATAATGCAAATAGATGATAACAGACAATAATATGGACGATAATTTATCATGATTGCAGCTGATAAAATAAAAAAGTGGAGTCCAGATACCACTATAATATAACGGGGCGTATTCCAAAAGGCCAAAAGAGTAGGAATTAATAAAACAATATTTTATGAAAATATCAACAGTATTCTCATTGTTTTTTTTATCAATCTTATTTTTGTTTAATAGTTGTTCAAATTCTAAACTGTCAGAAGAAAAAGCAAAGATAGCAGTAGAGACTCTACTTGCTAAGGGAACAGAATTGCCAGATAATAGTCCCATTCCTGCCATATTAATTGAATGGCAAGGATTAATTTAAATTTCTGATGCAGAGATGAATGGCAGAGCAATTATTCAACACCACGAT
Source organism: Bacteroidota bacterium (assembly GCA_030706285.1). Lineage (GTDB taxonomy): Bacteria > Bacteroidota > Bacteroidia > Bacteroidales > UBA1402 > UBA8389. The sequence continues at coordinate 15,374 of JAUZOU010000017.1, read as the reverse complement.
GGACGAATGGCAGGTCAATTTATTTTTCACAAAAACTCAGATGCAAAATGGATATTAGACAAAGTTCAATTTAAAAGTGAGAATGGATTTTCATGGTGGAATCAAGATGTGTATCAAGAAGTAAAGTAATGATTTCGTATTGCAAATGGTTTTACCAATAAAAAGATTTTCTTGGTTTTGGGGGTTCTGTCAAAAAAAATATAAATACTGGCTTGTCGCAGACAACTTTTTAAATATATACGGATTCGATGGATGTAGACAATTGAAAAACAATACTAAACAGATGACTATTATTGTTTTGATATGTAGCTGACTGCTGACAATCGAAGGATTGTCATGTATAAAAACCAAGTGCTAACACCAAAGCACAAGTGCCTGTCGGCACTCGCGCTCTGGCCATCCGTTATGGGGCATTTTAGAAGTGAGTTATTCAATTTTTTCATTAATGATGTAAAACGAAGAAATTCAAAACGACTAATAATTATGAAAAAGTACATTGTACTAATTATCTGTATTATTACTACATTAATGTTAAAAGCTACGTATAGCAAAACTGTTGAAATTGTTGCTGGTGGATTATTAAGTACTTTAACATTACAGGAACGAAATACAGTAACAAATTTGACTGTTATTGGAAGTCTTAATGCTGTTGATTTTGTAACTTTACGAGACAAAATGCCACTATTAGCAACATTAGATTTAAGCGGCTCTAATATTGTTGAATATACTGGTACTCAAGGTACAATTGAATCAAATTATACTTATACATATCCAGCTAATACAATCCCTGATTATTCATTTGGAGGATTTTCAAATATGACTATTGGTGGCCCATGGAATAGTCTTTGGAAAACAATTGGGAAAACAAGTTTAATTTCGATTATACTACCATCATCAATTACTACTATTGGAGATTGTGCTTTTGCTGGATGTAATAAGATTAAATCACTTACAATTCCTCAGTCTGTTATTTATATAAAACCATATGCATTTTATGGATGTAGCTCATTAGATTCAATAAAAATTCCATTATCTGTGAAAAAGATAGGCTTTGAAGCGTTTGTGGGTTGCAGTAATTTACAGTCAATATTTGTTCCATCAACTGTAGTATCAATTGAAATTCGTGCATTTGGAGGATGTAAAGGACCGATTACGGTTGAAAATAATAATCCACTATATTCTAGCTTAAATGGTGTATTGTTTAATAAATCACAAACGAAAATATTGCAATACCCTAATTTTAAACAATCAACATATGTAATACCTTCAACTGTTGATACTATCGGAGCTTTGTCCTTTGCTGGAAATACAAACTTAAAGATATTATATATACCATCAACTGTTGATATAATTGAAAATGAATCGTTTGCTGGCTGTAGCGAATTGGTTTCTATTTTCTCAAATTCCGTAAAACCCTTGACTTTACCAGCTTCAGGATCGTCCGGCTCATTAAACACTGTTTTTGAAGGTGTGAATAAAAATAATTGCACTATTTATGTTCTAAAGGGTTCAAGAGAAAGCTACTTAGCTGCAGAATATTGGAATGAATTTTCAAATATTGTTGAAGGAAGTGGTATTGCTTTTTCGTCAAAATCTATTGATATAAGTACATCAGCTGCACATACTGATACTTTAGATGTTTTTTCTAATACCAATTGGAAAGCAACTTCTGATAAAAGTTGGCTTACTGTAAGTCCTGATTCTTCAATTGCAGGATATTCAAAGATTATTATAAACACAACTAATAATCAAGAGTATTTTGACAGAGTAGCAAGAATATCATTTATCGTGGATAGTCTTAATGATCAGGTTATATCTGTAACTCAGGGTGCAAAAGTAGCAGCCTTCAACCTTCATATTTTACCAGGCGAATTAGGAAGTTCTTTAAACTCAATTGAAAAAAGTAAAGCAACAAGTTTAACCATTTCAGGTGCAATTGATGCTAGAGATTTTAGAGTAATGAGGGACAGTATGCCCTTATTGAATAGCTTGAATATTAAGGATGCAAATATTATAGAATATACTGGTAATGCTGGAACATCTGGTTCGATTACGACAACATATCCAGCAAATACTCTGCCTGATTACTCCTTTTTCAACTCTACAACGAGTAAAGGGAAAACCACTTTATTATCAGTTACATTTTCACCTTCTATTAATTCAATCGGTAGTTTCGCCTTTAAGAATTGCAGCATGATAAATGCATTAATTCTGCCTTCAGCAATTACTTCAATTGGTCAACATGCTTTTTACGGATGTAGTTCTCTAGACTCAATTACAATACCTACATCAGTTACTTATATTGGAAGTTCTGCATTTAAAAATTGTACAAGATTAGCATTAATTAAAATCCCCAAATTTGTAAATGCTATTGCAGATAATACTTTTATGGGATGTGTCGGATTAAGATCTGTTTCAATACCCTCCTCCGTTAATTTTATTGGTGATTATGCCTTTTCTAATTGTAGCGGCTTGGATTCTTTAACAATCCCATCATCAATTACAATAATTGGTGATTATGCATTCAATGGTTGTAGTATACTTAAATCAGTTATAATCCCATCAACAATAGATACTGCCTCTGTTTCCATCAGGCAATATGCCTTCAGTAATTGTTTAAAACTTGCATCAATAACATTACCCACGTTCCTTGTAAAAATTGGAGATTTTGCTTTTCAAAACTGTAAAGTTTTAGATTCAATTTTGATTCCAAAATCCGTTGAATCAATAGGTAATTATGCTTTTAAATCATGTAATGCATTGAAAACAATTTCTTTCTCTGAAAATTCTTCTGCCAAGATTATTGGGGATAATGCCTTCCAGAATTGCTATTCATTAAAATCCATAGTGATACCATCAAACGTCATCTCAATAGGATCAAATTCATTTGATGCTTGTCTCGCTTTGAACAATATTGATTTTTCACATTCACTTTCTTTAAAAAAAATTGGAAATTATATTTTTCAAAACTGTAGTGCATTAGATTCCGTTATACTTGGATCTAAAATTACATCAATAGGAAATTATTCTTTTTATAATTGTACTGCTTTGAAGTTTGTTATGTTACCTAATTCAATTTCGTCAATTGGTAGCTCTGCATTTATGAACTGCTGTGGCCTGACTTATGTAATTATCCCAGAATCTATAACAAATATTGAGGATAATGTTTTCTATGGTTGTTCAGGTTTAACATCGATTAAATTATCACAGAGTATATTAAAAATAGGTAGTCAGGCATTTAGAAATTGTTCATCTTTAGATTCAATTACGATACCTTCGTTAGTTAAATATATCGGAAATTTAGCCTTTTATGGATGTATCAAATTATCTACAGCGACTATACCCTCTTCTGTAACTTTTATCGGTGAGAGGGCTTTTTATGGTTGTAGTGGACTAAAAAAACTATTTGTTTTCAATCCACAGCCTATAGCCCTAAGTTCATCCGCAGTATTTGAAGATGTTGATAAGACTAGTTGTACTTTGTATGTACCAGCGGATTCAAAAGATGAGTATCAAGCAGCAAATGTATGGAATGAATTTTCCAATATAATTGATGATCAATTGCCAACAGTTTTTAATAATTTAAAACTTGATAATGTCATAATTTATCAAAAGCCAGTAACTGATGATATTTATATTTCTGGCAATAAAGGTTTGTGTAATATCACAATTGTAGATATAAGTGGAAATATGATTATAAAAAGATTAATTAATAATAATGATTGCTTGAATATAAGTTCTTTGCCAAAAGGAGTTTACATTATAAAGATAGCGGGAACGAAAGATAAAATTATAAGAAAAATTTTCAAAAGATAAAAAACGCCCCATAACACCACCCAAACAACAGTAAACTTATGCTTCGCAATGAGTTCGCCGTAGTCTGGCTACCCGTTAGCTGCCATGATAAAACACGCACATTAAATTCATCAAATTATGAGAAGACTTATTTTCACTATTTTGCTTATTTCATTATCCATTAACATTAATGCACAAATCACATTAAACCTTACTGGCGTCGAAAAAAAATCAGATACCAAGGTATTAGTACAAGAGCTTTCAGAACAATTAGATGCCAATAGAAATTATGTTTGGGAGGCAACAGTTTTGAAGAACGGAACACCTCAAAAGGAGGAATTGGGATATCTTAAGAAAATTAATTTTTCTTTTTCAAATTTAACCGAATTTTGGAAAGTACAAGGTGTTAAATATGAAGTTTACGAAAAGCTCGTAAAAAATGGAATGCAGTACGATCTTAGAAAAGAATTGGAAGACGAAGCACTTCAATACTTGGAAGAATTAGAGAAGAAAAATCTATTCTTTAATGATAGCTATTTAGAAAATTACCTATATACGATTACTTATAAATTGTTTCCTGGGAAAATTCAAGATGGTCGCCCTGGTATTGTCAATTTAAAAGTTGTAATTGATAATACTCCAAATTCATACATATTCCCCAATGGTACAATGATAATTACAACTGGCCTCCTAACAACAATAAATTCTGAAGATGAATTGATAGCAGTAATGGCACATGAGATTTCGCACTTTGTGCTAGATCATACGACAATTAATATTAACAAAGCAAATCAGAGGAAAAAAGCAGCTGAATTTTGGGCTGCTTTTGCGACAACTTTAGCGACTGCCTCCGAAGTTTATTTAGCTTCGAAAAACGACTATTATACTCCTGGTGCATTGACATATAGCACAGCAATACTGTCTACAAGTATAGCAGATGCTTTTATCGAAAGACTTGGTCTTGAATATTCCCGTGAACAAGAAATGGAAGCTGATAAATGTGCTGTAGAACTTATGAAATATCTAAATATTAATCCCCTTGCATTGTCAAGTGTACTAACTAAAATCAAGAATTATTGTGTGCTAACAGGGGACTATTATGCTTTATCAGGCAAAGGTACTCATCCTGCTCTCCAAGACCGAATTAATGCAATTGGAACACCAACCATTATGGAGTCAAAAACCTATGATAAATTGATATCATTAGTGATTAGTATGAATGCGGGAATTGAATTTAACAAGAAGCATTTTGATGTTTGTATTAACCTAATAAATAGAAATATTGCTGCTGGAGTTGCAATTGAAGACGATTATATTCTTAAAGCAATGTCAAATCTTTGTATGTATGATAATGTTGAAAAAAATCAAGAATGTTTAAATCTGCTAAAAAGTGCCAAAGAAATTAATGTTATTCCTCCTATTTATCTTTATAAACAAGAGGCATTAGTATACATCAGATTGAAGAATTATCTCGATGCTAAAAATTCTTTGCAAACATATTTACAAATGCTTACTGACCAATATAAAGACCTTTCAGACATAAAAAGCAGCGAGAATTGGAGCTCAATGAATATTTATCTTACAAATGAACTTGATTGGACAAAGAAGATGTTGTTTAAGATAAAAGATGAAAAATAAAAATTTACAACCACTAATAAATAGCACTCTGAACTGCCAGCAAGGCCGAGCGAGGAGTCTGTGTTGAACTACAAACGCCGGTTAAGAAATATGCACTTATTGAGAGATACGATGTTTTCCCTCTAAGAGATGGATGACAGCGATCTGTAATCGGTAACTTTGATTTCCCCGAATTTTCGCAAAGTTACTTCCCGGAATTTTGTGTTAAGAAAAAGCATTCATACCTTTGTAATTAGTAAAAAAACAAGTAATTAGACCACCACCCCATGCCAACCACCCTCATCCACTTTTTCACTGGTACCGGCAACACCGCCCACGCCGTAAAAACGATAGCAGAAGACATACGCAAAGCCGGTCAGGAAGTGACCACCGTGCAGGTGAGTCTGGGGGTCAACCCGCCTGAACTGGGGGCTTTCGAGAGGCATATTGTGGCATTTCCGGTGTTGAGTTGGGCGGCGCCGGTCATGATGCGGCAATATTTGAAGCGATTTCCGAAAGGGGAAGGCAAACAGGTGGCGATCCTGGCGGTGAATGGGGCTGTTTTCTACAAGGGGAAAATGGTACCGGGGGCCTCCGGGCAGGCGTTGGAGGAGGTTGAGCATTTACTCAGGCGGAAAGGGTACGATGTCTTTCTGTCGGGGGAAGCATCCTTTCCGGACAATTGGACGCAGATGACCGACCCCGGCGATGAGAAATCGCAGAAAATCATCATCACTCACGGAGAGGCTGACGTTCGGAACTTCACGGAAAAATTCCTGTCGGGCAAAAGAGAGTTGTTTCGCTGCAGTCCGTTTAACCACACGTGGACCTATCTGGTGGCCTTTCTTTTCGGAAAAATGGGGCGCCGTGCGTTGGGCACCTTCTACATCGCCGACTCGTCCTGCAACGGCTGTGGGCTCTGCGCTCGTCAATGTCCCTCCCACTCCATCGTCATGGAGCACAATCGTCCGCGATGGAAAACAAACTGTCAGGATTGCAACCGCTGCATCAACTTCTGCCCCGAAAAGGCCATCCAGACCTCCATGTCGCTGCTCGTCATCCAATTCACGCTGCATATCCTGATGATCATCTACGGTATCAAAGCTGTTTCCGCCTACGCATCGCTCCTGATTCCCGTTGCACCTTGGCTGATGATCCTGATTAAGACCGTCCTCATCATTGCCGTACTGTACCTCGCCAGCTGGATTACCCTGGTGCCGCTGTACGCCTTTCTCCGCCTGTTGGGAAAAATACCGGCCGTACGGAAATTTTACTGTCTGAGCGTCACAAAGAAATTCAGCCGGTACAAAGGACCGGAATATGTTATGAGGAAACAGGAAGCTGACGAACAGAATAAAATTTAAAGTTGCCGGACATCAGTGAGCCTAAAGTAAACAAATTTGTTTATTTTTGCAGAAAGAACCAAACTTATGGATCGTCGCATCAACATCATAAAAGGAATTCACCCTGGAAAGTTTATTGAAAGGGAATTGAAAAAGATGAAACTCACTCAACGCACATTGGCTGAGGAGACGGGCATTCCATACCAAACAATCAATGCCATTATCTCTGGCAGGCGTAATTTGACCACTGAGCAAGCCTTGAAGATTGATCATGCATTAAAACAGGAAGAAGGTTTCTTAGCTGTTCTTCAAACTCATTATGATATAAAGCGAACTAAGGAAAAAGAGCTCGCCAATCTTTATACCGAAGCGCCTCACATCCGTAAATCATTATTCTGGGATACAGACTTCGCTAAAATCAATTGGGCGAAATATAAGGATGCCGTCATCAAACGAGTTCTCGAGAGAGGAAATAAAGACGAGATTGAAGAGATCACGCGATATTACAATCTATCAACCAAATTAACTTGAGACAGTGGCCATCAAACTTCACTATGAAACGGTTACCCCTCTTTTGGTAAAGATCCGCATGTATGGCTGACGAAGACCTGAATCCAATCTGCCTCAAGGGAAAAGAATGGGAGTTGATCAAACTAGATTTTGTAGAGTTGATGCAAGTTAAAATACGCGGCGTCCATTTATAAATCAAACGCATTGGCTTCGCCGTTGGGCTAGTTACTCGTTTAGGAGACCTTACCTCTAACTCAAATAACCTGCTAATTCCATGAAACAGGAAGAAATGAAGATAGCCATATTGCTGTTTGACAATTTTACAGCCCTTGATGTGGTCGGTCCATACGAGGTACTTTCGAAGATTCCGAATTCGAAAATCTATTTTGTTGCTGAGACAACCGGTGTTTATCAGGATTCGAAAGGGTTTCAGCTGGTGGCGGATACTTCATTTGAGTACTTGCCAACAGCGGATATTGTATTGATTCCCGGAGGCTTTGGGATTGATGTACTGTTGACAAATCATCAGGTGATAAACTGGATAACGAATGCCCACATGCATTCAAAATGGACGGTTTCAGTATGCTCCGGCTCCTTGTTATTGGGCGCTGCCGGGCTGTTAAAAGACCGCAAAGCAACGACCCACTGGAACCGGAAGGCGCAATTGGCAGCTTATTGTTCGGATATTGTTGATGAGAGATATGTTCAGGATGGTAAACTGTTGACATCGGCCGGCGTCTCAGCGGGGATAGATATGGCGTTGTACTTGTTGAGCCTGATAATGGGGGAAAAGTACGCCCAAATTGTCCAATTGGGAATGGAGTATGATCCTCAACCGCCATTCAATTCCGGATCACCTCGAACAGCTCCAAAGGAGTTGGTTGAAATGGTGGCCAATAGACGGAAGACTGAAAAATAAAAGATTTGAGATACTAATTTAAAAACACTGTACTCATGAGAAAGAAAACTATTTTCACTTCAGTGTTATGCACAGCCCTTTTTATCTCTGTATCCGTTTCAGCACAAAAGGCGCATTGGGCTGCATCTGACGATAGCGTAGCCATGGAGCTTATTGCAAAGGAGAAAATGTGGGCGGAATCAAACTGTAGTCCACAACCAGGGCTAAAAGAAGTGTTCGCTGATGAATTTCAGTGGACAGCTCCAGATGGCTCCCGATTTGGGAAAGACCAGGCTATGTCAACCGATATGAATCATTTTGACCGTCAATGCCGGCTTGGAGATGTAAAGATTCAATTCTTTGGTGAGGTGGTAGCTATAGCTTATGGGAATGAAAGCTGCATTCGCAAAGGAGCCGATGGAAAGGAATTCAAACGTTGCTTGGTGTGGACAGATACCTGGCTTAAAAGGGATGGAAAGTGGCAGATTATTGCAGCCCAGGATATGGTTGTGGGGTGTCCCGAATAGGTTAGAACATGTCAGAATTAAAAAGAATGCTTAAGCATACCGTGGCATAAGGCATGGCTGTGGTTGGATACAGGAGGATGCCTTCATGGCTATGATACGAACGGGAAACACCGATACGCATCAAAAAAGCCCTACACCATGGACGAGGGCGAAGTCAAGCACTATACCTACAAGCATTGGGGCACGCTCGATGAGCAAAACTGTTTCCACCCTGGCATTGCCTGCCTGTATGCAACCATAGAGGAGAGCCAACAGTTCATCTTCCCGAAAGATTGGAATTTGAGCGAGATGGAGGCTCTTTCAGGGACAAAGCGTCGGGGCCGCATTGCATACGAAGCTAAAGATATTGATAGGCAGTACGGTCTTTAAAAAGATCAAGGCAATCGATATGAGCCGTGGCTATCCTGAGGGCATATCCATCGCCAAGAATGGCAATCTTTACTACGCCCAATACGAGATGGACTATACCGTCCGTGTCAAGTGAAAACTCAGAATTATATATCGCTGACAGATATCGGGTTGTGGTCTTTATGAGTTGGAGGCGAAACTTTGACCGTTTAGCCTTCTATGCTATGCCGTACTTCTCTTTCGTTGTCAAGCAAAATGGATTTCCTCCGGAAAATCTTTTTATTCATATAAAAAAGTATTTAACGATTAAGATCAATCGCAAAAGAATGTCTTCCGCTTCCAATTTCAAAGGACTTTCCAATAATAACGGTGGCAGTCGTATTGGCGGGAATTTCCACTTTCAATAGCACCAGATTGCCTTTCTTTTCCCATTCGGAACGAATCAGACCATTGACTGAGCGGTAACTTCCTTTCACCCATGACAAATCTTTTACAAAATGAGGATGGATAATGATGTGCCGGAATCCTTTGTTCTGATCATCGAAATTGATGCCAGCTAAAGCATTATTCATCCAGGCACTAACATCACCCAAAAATATATGATTTAGAGACGCATCTTTGACAACTCCGGGATTGATTACCCAGACCTCGGGCAACGTGGTCATACCACGGCCCTTGATCCAGGCACCCCAGGATGGAGTTGTTTCCTGGGAAATCATTTGATAGGCATCTTCTACATAGCCATATTTTGTTAACATGGCGGGTACACACTTGCTACCAATCATCCCAAAATCCAAATGATGATTGGTGGCTTTAACGCTTTCACACAAACGTGCCGCCACTTTTTGTTCGTACCCATCAGGCACAATTCCAACATAGAGTGCCGTTGATTGGGCTGTTTGAGAACCTTGGTCATATATTGCCAGATCAGGATCGAAAAATCGTTTATTAATGGCATCCTTTAACTGTATTGCTTTGTTCAGATATGGCGTGGCGTTCCTTCCCAATTTTACTGCAAATTGAGCCATTAATTTATTCTGAAGATAGTAGAAACAACTCGATGTAAAAGTAGTGGAAGTGGTCGTTTTGTAATAAACCCAATCGCCTAAGCCAGTATCAATTAAACCGTCTTTTTCGTACGAACCAGCAAATTTCAAATAGCGTTCACAAGTTGGATAAATTTTTCTAATGGCTGTCATATCGCCATAATAACGATCAAGTGTGTTTGGAACCATAAACAAGACGGAGGTCCATACCGGACCGAATCCATCACCAAAGCCCCATTCTGAACTTGGAATTATACCCGAAATGGCACCATTTTGCTGTTGATTGTCTACCATGTCATTCACCCATTTTTCATAAACCTTAATGCCATCGAAAGAAAGCAAACCGGCATCCATGGAAAGCCAGGCATCTGCCGTCCACCCGTTTTTCTCTCGTTGAGGACAATCGGTAGGGATGCTTTCAAGGTTTGATAAGTAAGATTGGTTTGTTGCCTTCCATATTTTATTCAATAACGAATTAGAGCAGCTGAACTGTCCAACAGGGGTTACATCTGAGTGAATAAAAAATGCACACAGATTTTTGGTTGACAAGGTAATGGGTTCGCTGCTTTCAACTTCAACATACTGAAAACCATGATAAGTAAAATCAGGCATGAAGGTTTCTACCCCTTTACCATTTAGAATGTATGTATCAGTTTGAAAATGATCATTTGAATCAATCTTCGGCTGAGGGTTTCTATTTTCGTTTGCATGGAAATGGATTGAGATATTGGACTGGTCTACACGTCCGGTTGAATCAATCAATTCTCCATGTTTTAAGGTGATTCTGGTACCAGCTTTACCCTTTAAACAAATCTGGCAAATGCCGGAAAAATTCTCACCCATATCAAAAACATAAAGCTTCTTGCTAAATACCTTGACCGAAACAGGATGAATTTCTTTTTTTATACAAATGGCAGGCATGACCTGAGATTCCAAAATGGGTGCCGGTGCGGAAACCTCCTGAGTTTGTAACCATTTTGAATCATCAAACCCCGCTAAACGCCAACCTTCCAGTTCTAACCTAGCATCGTATGTATCTCCTGAATAAAGGCTATTGTAGAGATAAGGGCCTGTTATGGTTCGCCAACTGCTATCTGTAACCACCACTTGCTTTTGACCATCGGCATATTCAATGTGCAGTTCACCGATCATTTGGGGACGGTTTCGCCATACAGCGGCATCAAAATTCCAGACTGCCACGGACTGCATATTAAAAAAGCCATTGCCTAAGACGGCAGAAAGGACATTTTCACCCGGTTTTAGTAAAGGACCGACATCGTAAGTAGCATATAGATTGCGCTTGTTGTAATGGGTATAACCAGGATCCAAAATATGATTTCCGACCTTTTTGCCATCAATATATAGTTTGTAATAACCTACACCTGACACATACATGCGAGCCTGTTTGACGGTTTTCGTTACTTGAAAAGATTTTCGGAACATGGGGGCCGGACTATAAAATTTATCACGACTGTCACTAATCCATCGACCTTTCCAATCGGCTATCTTCATTTTGGCAGTTTCAAACCTGGCAATAGATGAACGATAGGATCGTCCATTTTGATCCCAAACAGTTACATTCCAATAATAAGTATGATGGGATAGCAAAGCGTTGTCCCCTGTATAAGGAACAACGTTTTGCTTAGAAAGAACTTTATCAGAAATCCAATCACAGTTACCCTCTCTTACTAATTCCTCTCGAGAAGCTATTCGTATTTGATATCCTGTTTGTATAAATGATTTAGTTGCTTGAATTTCCCAGCTTAACCGTGGCTGCGGCACATCAATGCCAAGGGGCTGAACCATATATTCGCACCGGAGATTCACCACTTTTGTTTTGGCCTGTAAACTTCCGGTGACAATGAGAACTAATAAGATTAAGCTGCATTTTTTCATTTTTTTACTCTTTTATTGCTCATCAGACATGGACGGAGGCAATACACCGTTAGCAGCCCATATTGAAGGCTTTTCACCCATGACAAATTCGAATTTCGCGCCATTTTCAATGTTCTCTTGGCTAAACCAGCAGTTGTTGAATGGCTTTCCATTGAGCTTGCAAGATTGAATATAAATATTTTTAGAATTGGCATTTTTTGCCTCTATGATCACTTTTCGACCATTTTCGAGCGTTATCGTTGATTTGGTAAAGACAGGGCTTGAAATCAAATACACATCTTGACCTGCATTCGGGAAAAAACCTAGGGAATGAAAAGCATACCAGGCACCCATAGATCCGGAATCGTCGTTTCCCGGAACACCGTCACGCTGGGAAGTATACATTTTATTGAGAATGTACCGAACAATTTTTGCCGTTTTATAGGGTTGATTCACATAGGCATACAACGAAGGGGTCAGAAAACAAGGTTCATTTGAAATTTGACACATACCCACCAATTTGGTATAAAACAATAGATCATCCCGTTTGCCGGAAAACGATTTATTAAAATATGCATCCAATCGATTAATGAATGTTTGGGCACCTCCCATTTTTTCAATCAGATGTTTCATATCCTGAGGCACATAGAAAGAATACTCCCATGAAAATGTTTCATAAAACGGCGATTCTAACGAGCCTGATGAGAATACAGTGAACTGAGTGGTATCCATCCAGCTTCCATCAGAATGGCGGGGCCATATGAAACCTTTAAAGCCCATGCTTTCAATATCCGGGTTCCACATATTTTCCCAGCTGGAAGCCTTCTTTTTGTATTTTTCATAGATCGCCGTTTCTCCCAATCTTTTGGCAACCGTAGCGATGGCATAGTCGTTGGCAGAATATTCGAGCGTACGGGTTCCACATCGTTCAAAATCGGTGGAAACATAGCCTAAACGGTTATAGTCCCACAGGCCACCCCTTCCCTGTTTGCGCTCGTCATCGCCAGGGGGAACAGTTGCATTCTTGATCATTGCCTGCAAAGCCGTTTTGTAATCAATACCTTTTAATCCTTTTACCAATGCATCAGCCACCAGCATGTCACAATTGGTGCCTCCCTGAACGCGTCCATTGTCGTGACTGCTGCGAGCATCAGGCATATAATGATCAAAGCGATAAATATCAACCAGTGATTCCACCATTTCGGCTCCTATCGTAGGACGAAGCAAATTAATGAATGGATGAGTAGCTCGATAGGTATCCCAAATGGCATGATAATCACCATAATAAGGAGCTGTTGACTTCCAGAGCGGATTTTCATCCTTATAATTGGTCGGTTGAAGAAATATGCGATACATGGAGGAATAGAAAATCTTTTTAATATCTTCGGTTCCACCTTCCACTTTCACTTTTCCGAGAATATCTTCCCAGGCATTGACAGCTTTTACTTTCACTTCGTCAAGATTCCAATCCCGAATCTCGGAGGCATTTTGACGTGCTTTGTTGGTGCCCATGTAGGAAATCCCCACTTTTACTTTTACTTGTTTATGGTCTTTGGTGTTAAACGTTAAATAAGCTCCGGTCTTTTCGTTACTGTCAAACTGAGAAACAACACCGGGAAAAACCTTACCGGATTTCCAGGTTCCGGAAGCGATGCAAGGATGGTCAAACTTAGCGTAAAAATAAACAGTATAGGCACGCCCAAAGTTCCAACCGCCCCGAATCCGGCTAAAACCTTCCACCTCGGTATCAGAAAGAATAGTTACTTCGGAGCCAACAAATTCCTGACGTTCTATAGATGCAAGGAAACTACCCAAGTCTATCAGGACATTACTCTTTTCGGAATCACGGAAGGTATATTCGTGAATGGCTGCGTGATTGGTAGCCGAAATACGGACAGAGGTTTGGTAACGGTTCAATTCCGTCGTATACAAACCGATTTCTGACCGATCGTTCTGATGGGGGGATGAATAATCCAGCGGGTTGATGTCACCAGTTGTCGGCATTATTAAAATATTGCCATACTTGCAACCACCACCAGAACCACAAAGGTGTGTATGACTGAAACCAACAATATTACCTCGTTTGTCCCATCCGGAATTTTCGGTCAGATCATTGCAATCAGGTCCAACTTTGACCATACCAGAAGGCATTGATACTCCAGGAAAGGCGTATCCGCCACCGTCTGCTCCAATAAACGGATCAACATATTGAGTCACCCCATTTCTATTCGTATTGCTAACCTCTATAATAGCCTCCATGGCTCCCGGGGTATTTTGCACATCACTCCAATTGTAAATACACATATAACGAGCATTGGCATCGTAGAGCGTTTTACGGATGGCTGATGTCCAGGCTTTTTGAGTAGGTTGGCCTTTCAACAGCCATTCGGTTGCAGCCCAATAAGGGGCTTTGTTTTTTTTCACAGCATTCATTGCCGTGACATCTTGTCTGGGATTTGCGGCATATTTATAAAAGCTCCAACCTGGACAGGAATATGGATTTAATGCGGCATAATAATTATCTTCACCTTCTGCCCAACCACCGCAATGGGTAAACAAACGTTCGCGAGGCATTCCCAATTCAAAAGCCAGTTTGCATAAATCTTCGAGGTGGCGGCGAACTATTTCTGCCTGCATTTTTCCGGTCATTGATCCGGAATTGGCTATATCGGCCGTTTTAACAGCCGCATAGCCAATGGTTTTAACACCACGGTCGGGTAATTTATCCGTATTAAGTCCATATTGCGGATCCATTTCCGAAGCTTTGTTCAATAAGGCATTTCCATTCGGATAATACCAATTATTGACTCCAATGGAACTTTCCCATCCCAGCTTGATACCCACCAACAGATATTTTCGGTCATCGGGAAGTGATTTCCACCATTTCACAACAAGACGGATATGCCGCTCCAATTCGGTATGTGCTGCGCTTCGATAAGCCGGGCTCATTAGATTTGGCATGGGTAATACACGCAACTGACGACCCCAGTCGCGCCATCCGATCTGAACAGCGGAATCCGGTGTCCAATCGGTCCATTCAACATTATTCCGGTTATTGGGATTATACCCTGGTTTATTTTTGTCCCACCAGTTCCACAGATCAGGTCGATTATTCCACCAACTTTCCACATCTAACTGGACCAATACCGGGATATCGTATTTTTGAGACAATGCTAAGTAATGATTCAGTCGCAACTCGGCACGATCCGGAGCCTCATTAAATAAGGACAGAATAAATCCGGCTCCTACCGGGACGTCACGACCGTACGCTTTTCCATAAGTGGAAGCCATATCCTGAAAATCACTGTCACAATCATTAATGCCATTAATAAGGATGTAATGGGAAGGTTCTGTCTTAAACGTTTTTGCATATAGTGCATTTACATGGACAGCCATGCATAATGCCAGGATGGTC
>JAUZOU010000169.1 GCA_030706285.1 Bacteroidota bacterium | reverse complement strand
TGTGATGATTTACGGTCATACTGACAATACCGGATCTGATGCCATCAACCAGCCTCTGTCTGAAGATCGTGCCAAAGCAGTTAAAGATTTTCTGGTTGCACAAGGTGTTAGCGGTTCTCGTATTACAACACAAGGAATGGGTTCTTCTTCTCCTGCAGCATCCAATGATACTGAAGCCGGACGTCAGCAAAACCGTCGTGTGGAAGTCGCCATTACAGCTAACGAGGAAATGATGAAGAAAGCACAGGCTGGTGAACTTTGATCAGTTTGATTGCTTTACAATCGGTTACAAAAAAAACAGGAAAGGCTGCTCTCAACAGGAGAGTAGCCTTTCTTGTTTTTAATGCATGTGTATTCTTCTCTTAGTTGTGTGCCGACATCGAACAGACAATCGATGATGTTTCAAAAGACTGATAGCAGCAAACGTTCATAGACTGAAGTGATAAGCTGTAAAACCAAAGCCTGCTTCAAGTAATCAATTTTTATAATTATTTTGCAATTATCTTGAATGTTTGTATCTTTGCAGCTGTTAAGAAGATGTGCGGGGGGCTTGGTAGTCCCCCCATTTTTTTCTAATACAGAGATCGCATGCAAAAAGAAGCAATCTTAAAGGTTATTGAAGAGTGGATGGAAGGCACCACTTTCTTCATGGTTGACGTCACAATCAATCGAAATAATGAGATATATGTCGAGTTTGAATCCGAAACGGACAATGTCGATATCGATGATTGTGCCAGTCTGTCTCAGTTTATTGAGTCCAGGTTTGACCGGGAAGCAGAGGATTATGCCTTGGAAGTGAGCTCGGCTGGCCTCGGACAGCCCTTTAAAGTGCTGAAGCAGTATATCAAGAACATTGGCAACGAGGTTGAAGTGTTGCCGAAGACAGGTAAGAAATTTTCCGGTATTCTGAAGTCTGCCGATGCCGATACGTTCAGCCTTGAAATGGCCCGGAAAGTTAAGCCGGAAGGAGCCAAGCGTCCGGTTGTTGTGACTGAGACCGTTACTTTTACGTATGATGAAGTGGCAAACGTACACAGTGTCGTACCATTTTCCTGATCAGAAAAATTATAGTATAACTAATACAATATCAAATAACCAATGGCAAAAAAAGCAGAAACAATCAGTTTGGTTGATACTTTTTCGGAATTCAAGGAATTGAAGAACATAGACCGCCCAACAATGGTCAGTGTGCTCGAAGAGTCATTTCGTAACGTGCTGGCAAAAATGTTCGGCACAGATGAAAATTACGATGTCATCATCAACCCTGACAAAGGAGACTTTGAAATCTGGCGGAACCGTCAGATCGTTGAAGACGATGCCCTTGAAGATGAAAACATGCAGATAACGCTGACTGAAGCCCATAAAATTGACCCTGATTTTGAAATTGGTGAAGAAGTGACGGATGAAGTCCATTTCGCCGATTTTGGTCGCCGGGCTGTTTTAAACTTGCGTCAGACGTTGGCTTCCAAAATTCTCGAGCTTCAGAAAGACAGCTTATACAACCGTTTTATTGAACGGATTGGTCAGATTGTCAGCGCTGAAGTCTATCAGATCTGGAAAAAAGAGATCCTGCTGCTCGATGATGAAAACAATGAAATGCTGTTACCAAAGACAGAACAGATACCTAGTGACTTTTTCAGAAAGGGAGAAAGTGTTCGTGCTGTCGTTGAACGTGTTGAAAATAAGAGCAACAACCCTAAAATCATTTTGTCCAGAACCTCTCCGGTCTTTTTAGAGCGGCTGTTTGAGTTGGAAGTGCCTGAAATTCATGAAGGTCTCATTCTGATCCGTAAAGTTGCCCGTATCCCAGGGGAACGAGCAAAAGTGGCTGTTGAATCTTATGATGAACGGATTGATCCGGTCGGAGCTTGCGTTGGTGTCAAAGGAGCCCGTATTCATGGTATCGTCCGTGAACTTCGTAACGAAAACATTGATGTTATTAATTATACCTCCAACATCAACCTGTTTATCCAGCGTTCATTGAGTCCGGCTAAAATTTCGTCCATCCGGTTGGACGAAGCCAACAAAAAAGCCGAAGTCTTCCTGAAGCCCGAAGAAGTTTCGCTGGCTATCGGTAAAGGAGGTATGAATATCAAACTTGCATCCATGCTCACCGGATATACCATTGATGTCTTCCGCGAAACCGACGAAATGGAGGATGATGATATCTATCTGGATGAATTTAAAGATGAAATTGACGAATGGGTAATTGATGCCCTTAAGAAAATAGGTTGTGACACTGCCCGCAATGTCTTGGCAATTCCGCGTGATGAACTGATTGAAAAGGCCGATCTCGAAGAAAATACGGTTGATGAAGTGCTGAAGATATTGAAATACGAATTTGAAGAATAAGCCCTTTGGGACATTTCGGTCTCTTTCACGATCTGATATAGTATAATAATTTAACCCCAGTTTATGTCCATTCGATTAAATAAGGTAACCAGAGATTTAAATGTTGGAATAACCACATTGGTGGAATTTCTGCAAAAAAAAGGTCATGTAGTGGAGCACAGTCCGAACGCCAGGATCACGGAAGAAGAATACGAGATGCTGGTGAAGGAATTCAGCCAGGACATGACGCTGAAAAAGGAAGCAGAACGTATGGTTCAGGAGCATATGAGCCGTGAAAGACAGAAGGCCGTGAAGGAGTCGGAAGCAAAGATGGAAGTGCCTCAGGCACCAATCGTTGACGTAAAACCGGAGAATCCTTCCCAACCTGAGGTAAAGCCGGAGCCGAAAGTTGAACCAAAACCTGAAGTATCAGTGGAGGCTAAAGTTGAACCTAAGGCAGCACCACAGACGGAATCCGTATTTGAACCTGAACCGATTGTGGACGAAATCGAGGAACTGAGGCCACGGATCAAACAAGTCGGGAAAATCGATATTGATGCGATCAATCGTAGGCCAAAGCATGCGTCTCCTGAACAGGCTACTGCTGAAAAATCAGCAGCCCCGAAAGAAACGCCGGTTGAAAAGCCCATTGAGACGCCTGTTTCAGCACCGGCCCCAAAGGAAAAGCCAATAGAAAAGCCACAAGTATCCAAGCCTGTTGAAACGATCAGTGAAAAGCCGGTCAAAGTTGTTGAAACCGAAACTCCTAAAACGGTTAAAGCACCAGTTAAAGAGAAACCGGTTCAACCTGTGGTTGAGAAACAAGCCCCTGTTAAAGAGGATATGCCGGTGGCTTCAAAGAAAGAAGAAAAAGCTGTTGAACAACCTGAGCCAGTCAAGAAGGAAGAACCTGAGATTTATAAGATCGGAGCTCATCATCTCGAATCGAATATCAGAGTGATTAAGACCATCGATTTGGATGCCTTGAACCAGTCTACCAGGCCCAAAAAGAAAACGCAGGCAGAGAAGCGTAAAGAACGTGAGGAAAAAATTCAGAATGAAAAGAATAGCCGGACGGCTGCCAGCGCTACAGTCAAGGTTGATACAGAGGGAAAGAAGATTGCTAAACCAATAACATCAGACGCCACGAACAGCTCTGATTTAAATAAAAAGAAAAAACGCAACCGCATCAAAGACGGTAAAATCAAAGTCAGTGGCGATACCCAGGCACCAGGGCAACATCATGGAGGTCAATCTTCACAGGATGTCCGGTCAAGGTTGAAGAGACCGATTTTAAAAACCGAAATTAACAGTGAAGATGTTTCCAAGCAAGTCAAAGAGACCTTAGCCCGATTGACCTCAAAGCCCAAAAAGGGGACCAAATATCGTAAGGAAAAACGGGAAATTCTTTCTCAACGCCGCCAGGATGAGGCTCAGCGTGAAAAAGAAGATAGCAAGACCATTAAAATAACGGAGTTTGTGACCGTCAATGAACTGGCCAATATGATGGATGTGCCTGTTGTAAAGGTCATCTCTGTTTGTATGACTATTGGTCAGATGGTTTCAATCAACCAGCGTTTGGATGCTGAAACCATCAATTTCGTAGCCGATGAATTTGGTTTCAAGACCGAGTACGTCAGTGCGGAAGTGATGGAAGCCATTCAGGTTGAAGACGATACGGAAGAAGAACTGATACCGCGTCCGCCTATTGTCACTGTCATGGGCCATGTCGATCACGGTAAAACGTCTTTGCTCGACTACATTCGTAAATCCAACGTGATAGCGGGTGAAGCTGGAGGTATCACTCAGCATATCGGTGCCTATAATGTCACCTTGCACGATGGCAGAAAAATCACGTTCCTTGATACCCCTGGTCATGAAGCCTTTACAGCTATGCGTGCCCGTGGTGCCAAGGTTACTGATATTGTCATCATCATTGTCGCTGCTGACGATGATGTGATGCCTCAAACGATCGAGGCAATCAATCATGCTGCAGCTGCCAATGTGCCAATCATCTTCGCCATTAACAAAATAGATAAGCCAGGGGCTGATCCTGAAAAGATCAAACAGGCTCTGGCTCAGATGAATTATTTGGTCGAGGATTGGGGCGGTAAATACCAGTCACAGGATATTTCTGCCAAGAAAGGTCTCGGCGTGAAGGAATTGCTTGAAAAAGTATTGCTTGAAGCAGAGATGCTGGAACTGAAAGCCAATCCGGACCGTAAGGCTGTCGGATCGGTCATCGAATCCTCTCTGGACAAAGGCCGTGGTTATGTCTCTACCGTACTTGTTTCCAACGGAACGTTGAAGATCGGTGACATCGTGATTGCCGGAATTAATTTCGGACGTGTCAAAGCCATATTCAATGAACGCGGACAGCGCATCACGAAGGCTGCACCATCAGAACCAGCCCTGATACTTGGTCTGAACGGAGCGCCGCAGGCAGGTGATAATTTCCATGTGCTTGAAACGGAACAAGAAGCCCGTGAAATTGCCAACAAGCGTGAACAATTGCAACGTGAACAAGGCCTTCGAACCAACAAGCTGTTGACGTTGGCTGAAATTGGACGTCGTATTGCCGTCGGTAATTTCAAGGAACTGAACATTATTGTCAAAGGTGATGTGGACGGTTCAGTGGAAGCACTATCCGATTCTCTCATCAAACTGACGACGGAAGAAATTCAGGTGAATGTGATTCATAAGGCAGTCGGTGCTATTTCTGAGTCTGATGTCACCTTAGCCTCCGCTTCTGATGCCATTATTGTCGGTTTCCAGGTACGCCCTTCACAGGCTGCCCGTAGGCTGGCTGACAAAGAAGGTGTCGACATGCATATGTACTCCATCATTTATGATGCCATAGAGGAAGTGAAATCGGCTATGGAAGGGATGCTTTCACCTGAAATCAAAGAAGAGATTACTTCTACCATCGAAGTGCGCGAAGTCTACCACATTACGAAAGTCGGCACGGTCGCCGGTTGTATGGTGAAGGAAGGGAAAGTAAAACGCGGCAACAAGCTTCGTCTTATCCGTGACGGTATCGTCATCTATTCCGGTGAAATGGGTTCTCTGAAACGATTCAAGGATGAAGTGAAAGAGGTCACTTCCGGTCTGGAATTTGGCTTGAGTTTTGCTTCCTATCAGGATCTGAAGGTTGGAGACTTGATTGAATCATTTGAAGAAATTGAAGTCAAGAAAACCTTATGATACATTTCTGTTCGTGCATACGGTAATCCGTAAAGAACTGGTTCCATAAAACAACTGAATGGCACTTGGACAGAAGATTTCTTAGTTCAGGTGCCATTTTTATAATAAAGATGCCATGTGGTTGGATATTTTTTTAGGACTCATTTTACTGCTGAGTCTTCTTGATGGTTATAAAAATGGGTTCTTCAGAGAAGTTGGAGGCTTGGCCGGCCTGATTGTTGGTTTTTTTGTCGCATCGGCTTTGAATCATGTTATAGCCGGGCATTTGATCGTTGCTCATTCCTGGCATGTGGCCACGGCTAACATGTTTGGTTTCCTGATACCGTTTTTGGCGGTAATCGTACTTTTTGTATTTTTGTCAAAGGTTTTCAGTCAACTTTTTTCGATGCTTGCTCTTGGTTGGATGAACCGGTTGGCCGGGGCGTTCTTTTGCTTTTTAAAAGGCGCCTTTATTTTAAGCATCATGCTGAATCTGTATCAGTTGGCAGACAAGGATAGTAGTCTGATCGGGAAAGAACGGATCGAACGATCAACCTTCTACAAACCACTGGTTAAGGTTGCTCCCAGTTTATTTCCATCGTTTCTGAATGCATCAACTTCGCATAAAACGGATGGATCCAAAGCAACCGAACTAAAAA
This sequence comes from Bacteroidota bacterium, assembly GCA_030706285.1. Taxonomy (GTDB): domain Bacteria; phylum Bacteroidota; class Bacteroidia; order Bacteroidales; family UBA1402; genus UBA8389. The sequence goes on along the minus strand of JAUZOU010000169.1, from coordinate 479 downwards.
AATGAGTGTACATGGCAGACGAATCCAAAAATATAATTGATCGAATTACAGCTGGGGACTACAAATATGGTTTTGTTACTGATATAGAAACAGACTCCATTTCTTCAGGCTTGAATGAGGAGGTGGTCCGTTTGATTTCCAAGATGAAGAATGAGCCGGAATGGTTGCTTGAATTCAGGCTAAAAGCTTATCGCTATTGGTTGACACTCAAAATGCCCGATTGGGCCCATTTGGACATTCCGGAAATAAATTATCAGGACATCATTTATTATTCGGCACCGAAATCTAAAAAAGTGCCTGGCTCCCTGGATGAAGTCGATCCTGAATTGCTGAAGACGTTCGATAAACTTGGCATTCCGTTGGAAGAGCAGAAGCACCTCAGTGGTATGGCAGTAGACGCTGTGATGGACAGTATTTCCGTTAAAACGACCTTCAAGGAAAATCTGGCTGAACTGGGCATCATCTTTTGTTCATTTAGC
>JAUZOU010000168.1 GCA_030706285.1 Bacteroidota bacterium | reverse complement strand
TGAAATAAACGGCATAAGGTTGGATGATTCGTTCTGTCAGTTGCTCTTCCTCTCTTGACTGATAGGTTATTTTCAGTTTTTCGCTTTCAGTAATTGCATGCTGAATACTGTCTAAATACAAGCTTATCGGTGCCCAAGGTTTCTGAAATCCGATTCGTGAATTTAAAAATTCCAATTTGTCTTTGTCTTTGAGTGATAAAACTGATTTTATTTTAAAAAGCGCCGATTCGTAATTATGTTTAAGAGAATCTTCGGAATGGTAGTTTAAAATTTTACTTGTTGTTACCAAGGCCCTTGCCTCTTCCATGGTGAACATGACAGGTGGCAACCGATAACCTTCAACTAAAAAATAACCCTTCCCTTCTTCTTCGCCAATAGGAACACCTGCAAGTCTTAATGTTTGAATATCTCTGTAAATTGTCCTGTTTGTCACTTCAAATCGTTCAGCTATTTCACGAGCAGTTGTCAGTCGCTTAGATTGAAGTTGTATGAGTATGCTTGTTAGTCTGTCAAGTCTGTTCATCTGTCGTATTGGGTTTCATTAAATTACTGCAAACAGTAAGTCCGACCGCGCTTGTCAAAGGCGAGAGTGGTTTGATCGTGTTGGTTAGTGTAATTTATTTCTCTTCAAAATCTTCGTTTGAAATCTTTATTTTGTAAATATTACAACCAACTTCAATAAGACCAAAGTGTCCAATATCATTTCGATCCTGTCAAATTTTATTATTTAGTCCTTTTCTCTCGTTTCTTTTGATAATCAGAAATCTCAGAATAAAGTTTTGCAGCCTTCGAGAAAATCAAATGAGTCAAAGCACAGGTCATTCTATATCCATCTACTAATTCAACAGTACTCAGTTTACCAAAGGTCAAACTTACGTTGTTCAATTGGTATATTTCTCACGTTCTCTATGTTTGTCAATATTTTATCTAGTACCTTTTTTAAGTCCTACTTTCTAGGCACATCCTCAAAGAAAATGTCCATTATTACTTCTTCTAAATTCCAATCTGTCAACCATTTTTTTATTATTGATTCTGATTCATCAAGATATTCGTTGTCTGTATTGCAATCACTAGCTAATACACCAAATTGTAAAGTCAAATCATGATGAAATCTCTCTGCAGTATCAATAATTGCAGTATGTGTTTCTCGTGATAAATCATTATCATAAAACCCGCATGTTATTGGAAAATTTTTGTGGAGGTTGATGGAAGAGATGTTGTTGGGATATATAAGTTTAGGGCATTAAAATGTTGGTCAGTCACAAAGGAATAGGTAACCGGCCTTAGAAAATTGTATCATTTTGATTCAGATGCAGTTCTATTCAGAAATTGCATGTGTACAGAAGCTGTTTCACTCTGAAAACGCTCCGTTCTGAATCCGCTAGCTTTCAGAACTTAACAGCTTTAAGAGTCTGTTTTATTCAAGAGTGGTGAGTATCCAAAGTCTTTTCTATTCAAAAAAAGCGCTGTGCAGCATCGGCCCTTATCATCTCTGGAACAAATCGTTATGTCATTGGTGAAAAATGCACGCTGACATTGGTCAGGTCATTCGTGGAAAAGAGTGTTTTTCTTGGTTTGGCTATCTGCTAGGTTGTTAATTGTATGTTTTTTTGTTAATTGTATGGATTAAAATATAGAATTTTCCGTGTTTTTTCAAGTAAGCTAAAGTACATATTATTTTTATTTTAACGTATTTTTCATTTAAATATTTAATCTATCCATAGGACTTATTATTTGTTCGAAGCCTTTGGTCGTGACATAGGTGTAGATTTCGGTGGTTTTGCTGCTTTCATGTCCCAAGAGTGTTTGAATGTAGCGCAGGTCGACTCCATTTTTGAGAAGGTGGGTGGCGAAACTGTGACGCAAAGTGTGTACAGTGACTCACTTCTTGATGCCGGTCTTGGCAACGGACATTTTGAGGATGGAATGGATGCTTCGGTCGGAATATTGTGTGCCATTTGGTCCTTCATAGAGCCAACTTTTTGGATTGGAATATCAACATTATTCCGTACAAAAAGTTAAGTTATATTTTTAATTATTTAATTATTCATCCGGCAATTATCCCAGAATTCATTAATCGTACGGTTACCAAGAGCTGAATATCATCAACGATGGTTCAACTAACATTCCACTTGTCCGTTCGAAATACTCTAAGGTATGGACCATAAATTGGCCGTGCCAGAACCTCTCAAACATGATTTTAGAAGTTCTTTCCCACTAAGACCGTAAACAATGATGGATGTTTCTTCCTGACAGCTTTGGCCCAACAGCTAAATATCCATCAAATGGTTTTTGATTGGCATTGGGCATATCCGCATCTACCGTTTCAGCTTTATGTTGATCATCAATACTTGAAGTTAACGGAACCAGTCTCCACTGCCCCATTTTTTGGTTTGTATCGGTTTTTTGTCTGATTTTGACATTTGCATAGGTTGCAGCGGGTTCCAGTAGTTTGCTACTATGTTTTGCAACAATTTTGTAATAGCCATCACCAGTGGGCACCAAGATAAATTGCTGATTAGTTGATCTATAGTTTGTCCACTGTTGAATCGTGGCATCATCGTCTGTACTGTAATCCATGACATCTAAAGACAACCCATCGCTAACAGCCGTAATGGAATAGCAACCGTTACCCAGATGGGTCAGCTTGAATTGTTGGCTGCTGGCTGTTGATACGGCTGATTGTTGGATGATGACGCCATCGGCTGTCGAAAGAGAATCGCCTTTTACTGCCATGTTCAGATTGGTTTCTCTGTTTTGCAGATAATAAATTCCCTCCAAATTGGTCGCCCCATTGGTCATTACTTTCAACGATGTTACTTTACCGGCCCAATCGCCCAAATCTCTATCGTTGGACGTTAATTCGATCGAATTTCCCTGGAAATTGTCATCTTCGTACAGAATAACCTTATATCCCAATCCGATTTTCAGAGACGCAATATTATTATCCAGTATGCCTTTATTGCCTAAATCGGCCAAGGTATAGTTTCCGGCTTTTAAACCTCCGGAAAAGCCTCCGAATGCCGTGTCTGCATAAACGGTAACAACGCCTGTCGAGGGCATGCTTCTGGAGTACAGCTGGGTTCTTGGTACTGTTTGACGCATTTGTGCAGTACTTTCCCATTCAAGTTGGCACAACGCATCGCCAGTCTTTTCAATATAGTCAAGCTCAATGTCGTATTTCACTCCGGAGGTGAGTGCAATAACGCCTGATTTAGTGAATTTTCCAACGCCTGCAAGGTTATCAACAACAACCGTTCCGTTAATTGTTAGTTTTGCACCACCTTCAGCTGTAACATAGAATGTAGTATTACCTGAATAGACAGGTTGTATTTGTCCTGACCAACGGACAGAAAAGGCATCATTTCCTAACAAGGCTGAATTCGGAGACGAGTCTTCCCAATCATAATCGATTTTTCCATCCGTTTTTGTGTACATCAATGTGTCAAAGCTGATGCCTTTGTAATAGTCGCCTCTTAAGCCCAATCCATTTCCCAGTGGTATTCGTGCAATATTTTTCCGGATAAGCCATACAAATTCATCGGGTGTCACCACTCTGACATTAGGCCCGAGTTTTTGGATACATTGCAATATCTCTTTAGGGTCTGTCGACCAGAGATGGACCGGTACCAGGCTGTAGCCATCTGATGAGTATATATCTGTAGAGGCGGCATTTAATTTACCTGCCACCCAATCGGCATTATATGTATCACCCCAGAACTGATACCGGCCTCCGATAGAGGGTTTGTCCCTATACCAGGATATAGTCCCATTCAGTCCTGTATAAAAATCTTCATAGCTATAATAAAATGCCGCATCAATATTGCTTTGCGCCAGGAACGGCGCTGGATCACGGACTCCTTTAGCATCGATGACATTCACAATATTCAGGTCGGCTTTTTTCATGTATTTATTCGTCAGTTGACATTCTGCCAAGAGACCCGGACTGACACTTGGCAGGAAATAACCTCTTCCTGAAGGTCCTGAGACCAGAGAGCTTCTTCCTTCATCGGTAGAGGGCACATCATCCAGGTACCGCCTATAGATAATTGGGGCAATTTCTGTCAAAGCAGGCGAAATGGTCCATCCCATCTTAAATCGTCGCAAATCGGGGCTTGCCATATTTCTCGTATCTTTATAAGCCCCGGCCAGCCATTGGACATTGTCGCCGTCTGACATAAGGAAACAGACCGTATGCACGTTCGGTATAACTTTGTATGGTTCAACCGGTTCTTTTTGTTTTAAATTGGGAGCCGGAATATTGGTCAGTACGGATAGGTCTTTTATCCAGTCTGAAGCATGTACGACAATATTATGTTTAGTGGCATAGTAGACAGTCCAGTATTCATCCGGTCCCCATCCAAAAAGTGCCGAGCCGGAAGATAACCGGGAATAGACTTTTTTTGCAAGTACACTGTTTGAATTATTTGTCCAATATTGGATACCACCGGTAAAGGCCGTATAGTCACCCAAAAAGAGTAAGTGGTCATCGGTAGAGTTTTGGATGGTAGCAATTTTTTTATTGAATCGTGCGCCATAGTTTTTAAGCATCCAGGTTTCATCTTTTCCCCTGACATCCAACAGCATAGTTAGTCCTGCATTAATGGCTGTTTGCTGAATATCTTCCGGAATAGCGACGGCATTCAGGATGCCGGAAAGCGACATGGCAACATTGGAAGAACTTTGTTTATAGGTACAGAGAATATAGCCGTTGAGCCTGGGTGCAAATTTTGCCAGTAATCCGGCAAAATCATTCACGTAAGTTTCGTCTATGGTAATGCCTTCAGCTGCTAACAATGTCTTATAGCCGTTGACATCCCGGAGGATTTCAGGTTTGGTCTTTGCGATAATGCCTTGAAGCGATTCGACTGCAAAGCATTGCGAAGGAGAAAAGTTCTCTGAAGTCAAGTAAAGCCGGGTCGGTGGTGTTGAACACGGATAGGGACTGCCTTCTACTCTTCGTATGGATTGGGCTGGGATATTGGCCGTAATAAAACAGAAAACAATCAATAATAAAACGTTTCTCATTCAGCTATAGGTTCAGACAAATAAAATACTACGGGTATCCTGACGCGACAGATTCATTTAAAAAACTCAGGAATCGCCTCTCCACATCCTTTTTCGGGAGTATATGAGACATTCAGAAATTTTGCGATCGTTTTTGCAATCTGATTACTATAATGCTGTTCTGCTTGCTTTACCTCACCTCGAACCGGAGTATCCGGACCAATCACTGCTATCCATGTTTGATCGCTTCCTTTTAATGTATTGCTATGCCCGGTCCAGGTTTTGTCATCACCGCCTCTACCATGATCAGTCGTAACAATAAGGGTTGTTCTGTTCTTATAAAAGGGATCCTTGTTTATATATTCCCATAGTTGTTTCAGATATAGATCAAACCGATTGCCTGCTTGTAAATACGCAGCATAATCACCTGTATGTGCGATATCATCCATTTCGCCATATGAAATAAAAACGACCCGCGGTTTTTCCCTCTCAATGTAATCACGGGCATATTCATTGGTAAAAGCATCGTAACGTACTCCGTTGAATTGCCTTGGAATTTGAAATTGAAGTTTATTTAACAGCTTCTCATTCATAGATAAATTAGTCCCTTCAGCACGAGCAAAGCCCGCATTAACCGGAAGATGACTTCGCTTAACGTTAAATATCCAAGGGAAAAGATCCCAGCTGCCAAACACGGCAACCTTATTTTTAAATTGAGGAGTATTGTTCAATATTTCAAAAACATTGACATTCGGATTATCAATTTTATCGTTACTATTGACTTTAGGATCTCCATATCCGGTTATTATCTCATTATATCCCGGATAGGAAAAATGATAAGGATTTGTCAGATTTACCTTATTCCCGTATGCCCTGTTTCCATAAATCTGTCCTTTTGATTCAATTTCTGTCCAGATAAAAGGCATTAAGGCTTTTCTGCGTTCTTCCGGAGTTCCTGCTATAAATTGTTGTTTTACTACATCCGGAGCATTGGCAAGTATACTGTCTGAGGCACCACTAAACACTTCATTACAACGCCAACCATCTGCCATCACCAGAAACAGGCATTGCGTTTTTTCTTGTGCTACGCCATATACACAAGTAGATAACAATACGAAAAATAGAATAAGTTTTTTCATTTTAAATTCCATTATATTCATTAATAATATATTATTCTATAATCACCTTAGCGGTTACAGGCAAATGATCTGAAAAGAAACGTTGATCATAACTATCTGTAAGCACACCATATTTTAAGACCTTGATGTCATTACTAACAAAAATATAATCGATCCGGTCTGTTAATTGGGCTGTATAATTGAAGTCTTCAAATGTACCGGCAGGACCATATGGAGGCATAACGGTTACCTTTCGAGAGTCATTCAACAAGGTTTCCATCTTTTTAATTTGCTCAGTTTCGGGCGTTGAATTAAAATCTCCAACACAAATAACAGGAGAAGAGCCTGCTATCTCACGCATTTTTTTGACCATCAGGTTAGCTGATTCACGACGGGCTATTTCGGCCTGGTCATCAAAATGCACACAGAAAAAATAGAACGTCTTTCCTGAATTGTTATCTTTAAACTCTCCCCAGGAACAGATTCTTCTATTTCCTTTGGCATCCCAACCGAATGAAGGCCTGTCAGGTGTTTCACTAAGCCAGAAATCACCATTCTTTAGCAGT
>JAUZOU010000167.1 GCA_030706285.1 Bacteroidota bacterium | reverse complement strand
CTCGGCTTTGACTAATGACAGGTTCTCATCGGCCAGCACCTTGTCGCATTCCTTGATGCAGTTATCATATTGCTGGTCCCATAGATAGACATCAGCCAACAAGGCATGAACGGCATTCTGGGTAATACGCCCTTTGGTATCTTTATTCAAGGTGAACTGCTTGTTGGCGTATTTGCCGGCAAATTTCAGATCGACGATAATGGAGTCCAACACAGCTCTTTCAGACGATTGTGTGACTTGATATTCCTGGTTGTCGTCTATACTGGGCGTACTGATCCATGGAACATTCTGAAACGCACGAACCAGATAGAAATAGGACAGCGCACGGATTGTGTACACTTCTGCTTCCATTTCATGCAATTTGGCCTCGGTAAAATTGTCGTCTTTATCAAGGACTGTCGGTGCATATTTCAGGAAGGTATTGCAATAGTTGATCACGGCATAGAAACTTCCCCAGGTACAGTACAAGTTTGTCGGTTCAATTTCCTGGTCCATTATTTTTCGCATTTCAACCACGTAACTTTGGCCTACTGTAAAATCATCTGAACGGAGTTCTCCCCAAACCAGCATTCGATAAGTACAATCATTTTCAATCAAGCCACGGTAACAGGCAGCCATCACCTGCTGGGCATCAGATTCCGTCTGCCAGTATTCGTCCAGCACCATTTCCCCTTCCGGACGTAGACTTAGCCAGTCGGTACAACTACTTGTTCCAACTGAAATCAGAGCGGTCAATAATAGAATGTATATAGTCTTCTTCATAGTGGCGTTTTTTTAGAATCCAATGCTTATGCCAAGAGTAAAATCCTTTGAACGAGGTGTTTTTGACTCGTCAGTGGCGACACCGAATGAACCGTAACCAATTTCAGGGTCAACTCCGGTATATTTTGTGAAACAAGCAAGGTTGTTAAAATTCAGGTAAAAATTCAATTTGTCAATTTGATAAGGTTTCAACTTTGAGGATGGAACGGCATAGTTAAATTGCAGGTATTTGAATCGAAGGAACGAGCCATCTTCCACAAACCTGTCGCTTCCCAGCCAGTTATAACCGTATCCGTACAGCGCTCTTGGAATTTCTGTCAAGTCTCCGTCTTTACGCCAACGCCAGTTGACAGCAATGCTTTGATTGTCATAGTTATACATGCTTTCTGCCAACATGCGGGCCTGATTGACAATCTTGTTGCCGTAACGGAAATTAAAGAACATAACACAGGAGAAATCCTTGTAATGAAGGGTAGTGCCAAAACCACCGTTCATCAGCGGGTTGGAATTGCCAAGATAAACCATATCCAATTCATCGATCGTACCGTCATGGTTGATGTCTTCATATTTGGCATCGCCTCCCCGGAATTCATATTGATTGGTCTTTCCATAGGCAAATGTCATCGGAAGCGGTTCGCCCTTTTCGTCAACCAATACTCTGCCTGAGGCGTCACGGGCAACCGGTGCGTTTTCCTGTTCACCTTCAACGTATTCATCATACTGGTAAACGCCTTTATACCGGAAGCCGTAAATAGATCCGTAAGAGTTGCCTTCCTGCAGACGAGTCAGGTACGTTCCATTCGTATAGGTGAAATCGGTGTTGTATTTTTCCAATACTTTATCATCCAGTTTTACAATGGTATTGTACGAGTTAGAGAGATTAAAATTAAAGTCGGCTGAGAATTTACCGATTTTAATAATCCGGTTGGCATTGACATTGATTTCAAAACCATCATTGTCCATGGTACCGACGTTGCTGTAGGTAACAGTAGAAAAGCCTGAGGTTGAAGGCACGGAAAGATCTTTGAACAGCAAGTCGTAGGTGCGCTTGTTATAGGCATTCAGGTCAAGAACGATACGGTCGTCAAAGAGGCCGATATCGGCGCCGTAGTTGAAAGAGCTGGTGGTTTCCCATTTCAGGTCAGACAAACGCAATGTCGTAGGACGGGTCGCTTTCATATTGATGTAACTGTCATAAGCAGAATATCTGCTGAAAGGCAGGTAATCTACGTCAGGTTCATTTCCACTCAACCCCCAGCTCGGCCGGATGGCCAACATGCTGATAATGCCTTTGGAGAACTCCATGAATGGTTCATCAGAAATAATCCATTTTCCGGAAACACCGGGAAAATTTCCGAATTTGCGATTATTCCCGAATCTGGTACTGCCATCACGACGGAAAGTTCCGGAAAGTATGTATCTGGATTTGTAGGAATAATGGGCCCGGGCCAGCAAACCAAGACTACGGTTCTGAGAGCGGGAGGTCCCCATATCGTAGAGATAGGCATTTTGGGAAGCATCCTGGCTGGATGGAGAGATTAAACCGAAAGAAGTAAAGCCTTGACTGGAATTTTGGCTCGCCCGAATTTGGAACGATCCCATCAGGGTCAGGTTGTGGTCTTTATTCTCAAAACGGGGTTGGTATGTCAGATTATTATCGGCCTGAATGGCGGTCGAATTTTCATCTGCATTGATAGACAAGTTTACTTCAGGATCGCTCCAGTAAGCATTTGTGGCTTCCCAGGGCAGGAACTGAGCGGTTTTGTTGTTATTGATATCGAAATTGACGTACATGGCATACCTCAAATACGTTTCATTCGGATCAAACAAGTCATATTGCAATGAAAAGGTCGGAGTTATACGGAAGGTTTTCAGGTCATTGACAGCCAGGTTGGCCAGTGCGACAGGATTCGCCAGATCCCGTTGATCCGAACTCAGGGTTGAACTTCTGGAAATCGTGTAGTAAGTATTTGTGTTAGAGCCGTCTGCATTTTGAGCGAAAACGCTTACATTAGGCATTTTCCGGTAGGCAATTCCAAGTATACTTTCTTTGTTCAGTACATAATTTCTGTCGTTATCGGAATAAATGAACGAAAACTCTGCCCCGAACTTTAAACGGTCGGAAACGGTGTAATCCAAGGTTGCTCTGGTTGTGTACCGTTTAAGGCCGGAGCCGATGACAGTCCCTTTTTGGTCGTAAAAACCACCTGATACACGGAACTGAGCTCGATCGCCACCACCCAGCACGGTCAGATAATGGTCGTTGATCGTTCCCACGCGGGTTACTTCCTTGACCCAGTCCGTATTGTTGTTAAAGTTTTCGTATTCTGAAAACAATTTATCATAGTTGAATTCATCGATGTCGGCGGCCGATTCATTTTGCTTGGAATTGAACAGTGCCTGTTTCATCATCATGGTATAATCATCACCATTCAGCATGTTTAACCCTTTTGGCTGGACAGAACGAGTCAGACGGTAGGTGTATTGAAGCTTGGTAGGTCCGGTTGACCCTTTTTTAGTCGTGATCATCAAGACACCATTGGCGCCTTTGGATCCCCAGATAGCCGTTGAAGCAGCATCTTTCAATACCGTGATTTCAAGAATATCATCAGGGTTGATGCTCAGCATGTTGGCATATTGCTCTTCATTGGAATTGGCAAAGTCAAAATTTTGGTCAACTTCGACGTTGTAAGGAACGCCGTTGAGGACAATAAGAGGTTGAGTATTGGCATTGATGGACGAAGTTCCGCGGATACGCATGGCGGAACCACTGCCTGGGTCACCGGAGTTGGAGACAATATCAAGACCGGCAACACGTCCCTGAAGTGCCTCGTCAATCGAACCGACCTGCAGCCCTTCAAAATCTTTGGAATTGATGGTTTGTACAGCTGTTGCAATTTCACGTTTGGGAATATTGAATCCGCCCTCGCTATAGGTCTTTTTACCGACGACTGCCACTTCTTTCAGCGTATGCTGACTTTCTTCCAATACCGTATTGATGGTACGTACAGTACCGATCGTATGAGTAACCTTGGAATAGCCAAGATAGGTGAACACCAGTTTGTCGTTCGTGTTTTTTATTTTGATCACATAATGACCGTTTACGTCTGTTGCAGTTGCATTGACGACACGATTGACAGCATCATATTCTGTCACGGTAACTCCAATCAATGTCTCACCGTTCGACTTACTTGTAACAGTGCCCTGTACGATGACTGATGCATTCTGAGCCATGACATAACAACTGATGGTCATAAATAGCAATAACAATATATTAAATCTGGATTTCATAGTGTACTCGATTTTTATTCAAATTTCAACACCTTGTCAATTTGATGAATAACAGCCGTGGAGGATGTGGTAATCTGACTTTGGGTATAAGTGCTGGATGTTAGAGACGATATGCTCGTAGGATCCAAACTGAAGATATAATCTCGGGTCAGGATGTTATATAATCCTTTTGACGTATCAATATGAGCAGTTTCTCCGGTTTCGGTGGTCAAATCGAGTCCTCCTGAAGTATTGCTTTTTACTCTGATACGATAAAACTTGTTTTGATAGGTGTTAAAATAAGTGTCCTTCGTATCATTTTTAATGGTCGCTGTCTGATAAAGCTGATCGATCGGTTGTCCTTCATGGATGAACACAGAGTTGTCCTGGAAATGATACCTGACGAAACGCTCCATCTTATTAATCAACGAGTCCTTGACTGTCTGGTTTGTGATGCTGTTGATGTAATCCCAGGTCACAATGGTGCCATCTTTATAGGCCTGGTCTATGGCTTCGTTCGTCGGAACATAAACCGTGTACCGGAAGGTGTTGAAGAATTTAATGTCGTAGTCAATGCCATAATTATTGGACTTTCTGACAAAAACATTACTGTTCGGGAATTCGTTGCAGATTTTGAAGAACTTGTAGAAAGACGGATAGTCGGCCGAATCGCTTAATATGCTGTAAACTGATTGAAATGGCGTTTGACAAAGTTTGTTCACCATAAAGGTCGTTCCGTTTTTCTGGTGATAGATGCCACTGTCGGGGATGGACACAGAAGCTCCGGTTTTGATGTCGTTTCCACCCTGGAAGGTACAGTTATAAGTGACATTATTTCCGATACCGGACACATTATTTGCTTTGATGATGTTCCCATCTTTTGACACATAATAACCATCTGTGTAGCTGCCCGAACTATTTTTGAAGTCGCTGACAATGATGCTTTGATCAAGAATTCTGACCAATCGGCTCTTGATGAAGTCTTCGTCGGTAACGGTCGTGATCGGATCATTGTAATCGACTTCTCCGGTAGCTTTGTTGTACGAAAAGATGGTGGCTTTTACAGATTGGGAAGACGGAGATGCGTCATACCAGAATTTAATGGCTGCAGGATGAGACGATCCATATGTCACCGGGTCAATGTAGCAGGTTAGAGCTTCGTCCGTCGGAGCAAGGAAGGCGTAGGAATTGACCATTGAATTTAAATATAGGTGGTACAGGTATTTTTTGATTGCCCAGTTGATGACCGTCGTTTTTTTGCTGAACAAAACGGGACCATACACTGACACGTAGTCATCCGGTGGGTAGATCTTATTCGTTACATAGACCAGGCCGTTTAGTCCGATGTAGTTCAGTGAATCAACGATGTCTGAAGCGCTGGCTTTAATTTCTGAGCCTTTTGAATCGACCATCTTATAGAAAATGCCTGGCAGAGAATTCACCAAAGATTCGCGCATATGACGAGTCAGCAGCAACTGTAGAATATCATTCGGAACATTATCCCAGGAACCGTATCTTTCTTTCAGTGCGCGTCCGCTACCTTCATTGAAATACGCATCCAGTGCTTTGTTGGTTGGAGCAAACATAGCGGCCATATCGGACTGAAGGGAGCCATATTGATAGGTATAGCTGTTCCACCCCGGATCGAATGGCAGTAAATAGTCTGTAGGAATTGTAGCTCCCGATGGATATTGCGATGTTCCACCGAATGAGGCAAAATACTTCATGGTGAAAAGAGAATCGGCAAAATCAGGATGTATTTTCTTATATTTTAACGTATTACTAGCATCATAATAAGGTGCACAGAATCTATCCAGCAATTTTGAGAATTCAGACAGTTGAGGCTGTGTGCGAATGTATTGAGCCATATTGGAAGGCGGAGTCAAGACATTCTCCAGTACATTGACATAGCCATTTTTACAGGCAATATCACGTTTAATGACTTTGTCGGAAAAGATATGAGCATCTCCATTTTCACGGTCAATGCCTGTCATGACTTTAAAGTCTGAATTAGAAATGCCATTGAAGTCCAATACTTTCTGAAGCAGATGAACCAAAGGCCAGTCCGAGTTGTCCTTCATCAGATATAACCCTTTTTCCCTGTGAGAATCCCAGTATTTGGTTGCAGGTAGTTGATTACCAGACAATTTCGGTATGGTGTCGAGCGCTGAGACAGCGGTCACTCTTCTCAACGCCGAACCTTCCTGAAGCGTACCATCGTAATAGTTTGAAAGCGTCTCGATAAGGTAAGCATTGTTGATCATGGAAAAATTCAGGATCAGTGTCTTTTGTGCAGTTGACAACTGATTGTAATTGGAAACGCCCCAGCGATTATTTTTGTAAAATCGTTGAAACGCTTCGTCGTTGGCTACAAAGAGTGTTTTACTGCCAGTTCTGGCCAACACCTCTTTGTAATCAAGATCGTCGATGATTTTAACGAAATTGGTATAGTCCCCGTTCGAGACCAAATAGTCATAAATACTCTTTCCAAGCCATTCCGGTTCTTCGTTGTCATAAGGATAGTCATCCTTGCAGGAAACGAACAAAGAACTCAAGACCACCAGCCCAATCAGAAGAAGCGATAGTCGATAGCAGAGTTTTTCAAACTGATTTTCCATTTAAAAAATTGTTTAGAATTCAAGCTTTTACTTATCGTGACATTCGAAAATGGACGATTTATTTAACTCGGATAAATTGCT
>JAUZOU010000166.1 GCA_030706285.1 Bacteroidota bacterium | reverse complement strand
TAGAATCAGTGGCAGACCGTATCTTCAGATTTCAGTTACACATAACCATCAACCGTCAATGATCGAACACAAACAACAAAAAGCTGAAATCTGTCAGCTGCAAGGAACAATGGAAGTGCCCAACACTTGCCATGCAGTCCTGGCGTGTCGATGTTGATGTTACCCCTTTTCATTCCCCCTCTATCAGCCAGCATGCCATTGGTTGCAAATAAACGCAGCCTAAGGCATGCATAATGGTCTCTTCCATCTTTATCATTATTTGTTAACTAATTATAAGCCATGACATACCATAGCATTCTTGAAACAATTGGGAATACACCAATTGTTGAACTGACACATACCGATACCGGTTTGTGCCGTTTGTTCGTTAAACTGGAGAACCAAAATCCCGGAGGGTCCATCAAAGACCGTGTTGGTTTATCCATGATTTCTGAAGCCGAACGGCAAGGGAAACTCAAACCAGGTGATACCATCGTCGAAGCGACTGCCGGCAATACAGGCATTGGCCTCACACTGGTTGCCCGTCTGAAGGGTTATCAGATCATCCTGGTCATACCCGATAAAATGAGCCAGGAGAAAATAAACCATTTAAGGGCATTGGGAGCCGAAATCATCCTAACCCGTTCCGATGTCGGCAAAGGACATCCTGAGTATTATCAGGATTTGGCACAACGGATTGCAAACGAAAAAGGCGCCTATTATATCAATCAATTTGAAAATCCGGCCAACCCATTAGCACATGAAACAACGACAGGACCGGAAATATGGGAACAACTGGAACAGGATGTCGATGCTGTCGTAGTAGGCGTCGGATCTTCCGGCACGCTGACAGGACTAACCCATTATTTTCAAAAAGTATCAGATAAAACAGAATTCATACTGGCCGATCCCAAAGGCTCCATTCTGGCCGATTACATCAACGAAGGCAAACTGAACTCAACAGTCGGATCATGGCTTGTGGAAGGTATCGGCGAAGATTTCGTCCCTTCAATAGCCGATTTTTCATTGACAAAAAAAGCGTATACCGTCAGCGATCAGGAAAGTTTTGATACCGTTCGCGATTTATTGAGAAACGAAGGCATTCTGGCCGGTTCTTCTTCCGGCACGCTCATTGGGGCGGCCATACGCTATTGCCGTGAACAGACAACACCCAAAAGAGTAGTGACCCTTGTTTGCGACAGCGGAAACAAATACCTGTCAAAAATGTATAACGATTTCTGGTTACTGGATCAAGGTCTTACGA
This sequence comes from Bacteroidota bacterium, assembly GCA_030706285.1. Classification (GTDB taxonomy): domain Bacteria; phylum Bacteroidota; class Bacteroidia; order Bacteroidales; family UBA1402; genus UBA8389. The sequence continues at coordinate 5,491 of JAUZOU010000166.1, read as the reverse complement.
TACGAACCACTTAACTAAAAAAAACAACCACCATCAAGTACACTGCAAGCAAAGAAACGCTGGTGAACAGCCTTAACACAGGGCTGGTGCCCATCGTCAAAAACCTAAAATAAACAACAGACAAACTAACATGACAACTTACAAAAAAAACGGATTTGCAACCAATGCCATCCACGCAGGTGAGGAACCTGACTACAGAGATGGTGCTTATGGTGATGTCGTCATCCCCATTCATTTATCAACCACATTCGCCCGAAAAAGGGTGTCCGAACCTACAGGCGGTTATGAATACACCCGTTCGCTGAACCCGACACGAAAAGCGTTGGAAACAAAGCTGGCCGCTCTTGAACAAGCCACCTACGGATTAGCGTTCAGTTCAGGCCTGGCCGCCGAATCGACGGTGCTACTTTCGTTGCTGAATCCAGGCGATCACATCATCGCGTTCGATGACTTATATGGTGGAACCCAACGACTGTTCAACCAGGTTTTTGCCAATTTTGGCTTTCAGACCTCCTATATTGATGCCACCAACCCCACGTTGTTGGAAAAAGCCATTCAACCAAATACAAAATTGGTGTGGATCGAATCGCCGTCCAATCCGCTGCTTAAATTGTGTGACATCCGCGCCATTTCAGAGATTACCCGTGCAAACCATCTGATTTTGGTGGTTGACAATACCTTTTTGTCCCCCTATTTCCAGCACCCTTTGGAACTGGGGGCCGATATCGTTGTACACAGTTCAACCAAATACATAGGCGGGCACAGTGACGTACTTGGCGGAGCCGTCCTGCTTTCGAATGAATTGTACTATGAACGACTTCAGTTCCATCAAAACGCCGTTGGGGCAGTGCTTTCACCGTTTGATTCATACTTAACGATACGTGGCTTGAAAACGTTGGAAGTTCGTATGCAGCGGCATCAGGAAAATGCGTTAACCATTGCGCGCTTTCTTGAAAAACAGCCTAACGTGAAACGGGTTATTTATCCTGGATTGCCCTCTCATCCTCAATATGAACTGGCGCGCCGTCAAATGAGTGGTTCAGGTGGGGTACTGTCATTTGAACTAAAAGGCGATCGTTCGAATGCCGAAACGTTTTTGCAGAAACTGACTGTGTTTTCGCTGGCCGAAAGTCTTGGAGGCGTAGAATCATTGATTGAATTGCCGGCCGCCATGACCCATGCGTCTGTTGCCAAAACGGTACGCGAACAGATAGGCATTTCGGATACGCTGATCCGGGTTTCCGTAGGCATCGAACATGTCAACGATCTGATTGCCGATTTGGAGCAAGCGTTATCGTAACCAGTTGGCTTTATTTATATTAACGCCTATGTCAAAAGCGATACCATCTAACCCGGTAAATTCTGACAAACCCAATGCACCTGATCGTAAGCTGATTGTCCTGGAACCAGGTATTATTGTTTGACAATTTTTTCCGTTCTGATGCCCTTTTCCGTTTCAACCCGGATTAAATAGACACCTGAGCGAAGATGCCCGACAGACAGTACCGGCCTGTTCAACACATGAAGCAGTGTCCGGCCGGAAAGGTCGCTTACCCATGCCTGTTTGACCGGAACATCCGAAGCAACAGTCAATTGGTCAACAACAGGATTCGGATAAATAGTCCAGCCGGATGAAGAAGAAGCTGTCAGATTTGTGGCTCCAGCCACCGTAAACAGGAGCCTTGACAAATTGGTCAGAGATGTTCCATACGGAGCATAATACAGGTAAAGATAATAACTGCCTGGATCCAGATCAAGCGATCCTTTGAACGAATACGTCTCCGTCTCACCTGTTTCAAGGGCAATATCACCGAAATCAATATAACTGATAGAGGTGCCCAGCGTTTTTTTAAAAATATAGGCAACTACCTGATTGCCATAAAAGCCACCGGTATTTTTTAGTGTCACATGAACAATAAAAGCCTCGTTTTGATGAATGGTATCGCCCTGAGCAAACGACAAGGGCCCTACTACCTGGAGTGCGGCCGTATCCGGTTCCTGAAGGACAGTGACTGTCAATGACTGGCCCAACGTCTTATAATTTTTGACCGACTGAGTATTGGTGCTGTCATAGACCACAACAGCCGTATAGGTTCCGGGGGCGACAGTTATCGTTCCGCCCAGGGTCAGCTGACCGGTATCGCCCGGAGCGATATAGGCCAGGTCACAACCAAGATACTGACTGACTGCCAGATTGGAGACAGCAGTAAGTTTGAGGCCCACATAAGAATAAAATTCATTTCCGGCATTTCTGACGGAAACCTGAAAACTCTTTCCCCGGTTATAATAGGTATTTTTTTCAGATTGGCCGATCGGCCGGCTAAGAGAGAGCAGCGGGTTTGACGCCGGCACCGAGATTCTGGCACCATTGACATCAGAGACCGTCAGCGACAGGTAATTCTGAAATTTGGTGCTTCCGTTCATGATGTTCCATTGGGTCGCACCGGAAGGCTCGTAGATCGTATAGATGCGATAGGCACCAGGAGTGACACCCTTCAGCGAGACCGGATAAGTGACCGATTTACTGATGTTCATCCCTTTCGTTGAAAGACTTAATGCCTGAGTTGCCAACTCTTTCACAAGCACTCCATTTTGATATAGTCCCAATCCGATCGTTCCGGAAAAATCTTCCGTACCGTCATTTTGAAAAGAAGCCTTTATGCTGGCTGAATTTGACGAAATATCCGAAAGGGTATCGACGGATGGCGACAACTGGCTGATCAGAATCAGGTGCAGCGTCTTGTCCGTCGTGTTGTTCTCTTTCTGAATACCGGTCAACATGATCAGCCGGGAGCCATAACCACCCATCAGGTTCGGATCAAAGTAACCATTGTTCACACCGCTCCATCCCCAGTTCACATGGACATAACCAGCTGAATCATAACCATCAACGGCATAGGCATGGGTATCATTTGCCATCAGAATGGGCCGCGAATCTGACAATTCAGTTTTAACCAATGACAGCCAACCTGCGGCATTAAAGTTGGCTCGTTCCAGATATTGAATATCCTTGTCATAACCGAAATTCTGGATCAGTGCTTTCCGTGCGTCATAAACAGAAGCACCGGAACCATCTGTCATATAATTCATATTGACGGCCACCCCGCAATGGTACATCAAGGTAGCCACTGCCGAATCTTGCTCCGGTAATGAGGTCCCTCCCAAATACGTATCCAGCATCTTGTCCCATTGATACGCCGTTCGACTGAAATCAACGGTAAACGAACCCACCTGGCAAACATCCGTATTCGAACCGGTTCCTGAAACAGGCCAGCGGAAATATTTCATAATCTGGGCCATTGCCGTGGCAACACACCCGGTGTATAAAGGCTTCCCATCTACCGGGCTGCGCGGACACAAACTATTGTACGGACTGGTTTGATCCCATTTGATGTTCCCCAGTAACGGCTTTACATAGCTCGACATATCAGCCGTGACGGTGCTGGCAGCCTCAATAGCTCCGCCTTGCATAGCATAGCTGATGCTTTTCTTATATGTATCCAACATGCTCTGCAGATTGTCCGGCAGCCGGCTGACTGAAAACGAGCCTTCATCCGAATAGCCCAATACCGGTTTGACGACGTCATCCGCGGAAACGATAACAAAACCATCCTGATCTCCGGCATTGAAAATATAGAAATAATTGGCCGGAGAGGCAGAGCGTAAAAGAGACACCGAATCCTTACAGGTATAAACCAACTGAAGTGGCTTAGCCGAGCGGAGTCCAACGATTTTCCGATGGCTGTCGAAAAACTGTTGCGCAATTTCCAGCGCTTTTGTCTGATCTATCCGGACCGAAAAAGAAGTCGCAGAAAAACAAAACAGGATGACTGATACAATGAACCTTAGATACTTCATTTGATTAACTTTATTATCGGACTACAGATTGCCGGCAAGATACCTATTATTTTTGTTAGCTACTCAATAAATTCATCCCTGAAATTGATCAGATACACCCGTTCCGTTGCCCTGGTCATGGCCGTATACAGCCAACGGTAATAATCCAGTCCCATCCGGTCTTCGGTTACATACCCCTGATCAATAAATACCTCTTTCCACTGACCACCCTGTGACTTATGGCACGTCAAAGCATAACCGTATTTTATTTGGAGAGCGTTCAACCAAGGATCTTTCCGAAGACATTGATACAATTCTTTTTTCGTGGCACAACCCGGTGCATAATCAGCCACCACATCCTGCACAAGCCGTTCCTGCGAAACCTTGTCCAGCGCCGGTGCCTCGGAGACCAGCGAATCGAGCAGCACCCGGACTTCCAACTCCCAGTTGTAATCCGGAAAACGCACCTCCATATCGGCAAACCGGAATCCATACATTTCGTACTGCTTGCGAATGCGGACGATCTCCACCAGATCACCGTTGGCAATGAATGGAATTTCAGGATACTTATCCGACCACAAGTAATTATTTTTGGCCACCAGCAGAAAATCGCCGTTGGATACTTCATCTTCCTTGTATAGGACCGAGTTCCGGATGCCTTTGTTGAACAGCACGGCCCGCTTGTTTGAATAGCAAATCACTTTGCTTTCCTCCATGCCGGCCCGGTCATAAGAGGCTGTTATCGCATCGGTCAGCTCGTCTACCGGCAGCCGGATAACATCCACTTTGTTAACGCGCAGTCGCGGCAACACACTGACCAGGTCCTGCCGGATGGCTTCCCTAAGGGAGGTCGCATTGCTCAGCACACCGCTGTCGCTCGCCTGACGGAGTACCTGCGTCAGTTCGATACCTTTGGCCTCCATCCCCATCGACCGTAGTTGGACCGGATCAAGCGCCGGACTCAGCAATTGTCCGACAGGCGGCAGCTGAGCGGTATCCCCCATGAGGATCAGCCGGCAATCAGTACCAGAATAAACATATTCGAGTAGATCTTCCAGCAACCTGCCACTTCCGAACATGGAGCTCTCCCCTCTTTCATTGGAGATCATGGAGGCTTCATCCACGATAAAAAAAGTATGCCTGTGTGCATTGAAATTCAGGCCGAAACCACCTTCTTCCGTCGAAACGGCGGCTTTCCGGTATATTTTCCGGTGAATGGTCAGGGCCGGATGTCCACTGTAAGCAGCCAGTACTTTGGCCGCCCTTCCTGTCGGTGCCATCAGCACACAATCTATCTTTCCGGCATCCAGATACCTGATAAACGCACTGATCAGGCTGGTCTTTCCCGTCCCGGCATAACCTCTCAACAGGAAAAGCTGCTGATCGGTCGACGTCAGCATGTACAATGCCAGCCTATCCAGCGCCACTTGTTGTTCTGAGGTCGGTTCGAACGGGAAAAAGCTTGCTATTTGGGCTGATAGTTGCTCAGGGGTCATTTTTCCAGGAATTTGAAACCAAAAGTAGTTCGTTTCTGATTGATTTGCTACATTTGTGTTTCAATTTCTGTAAACAATGGGAGAAACAGCCAATAACAATCACAAACCAATCAGGCAGTTGTCCATTCTGTCAACTTCCGATGGATTTGTTTTCTATC
>JAUZOU010000165.1 GCA_030706285.1 Bacteroidota bacterium | reverse complement strand
ATTTCAAGTCCCGGAGATTTCAATTCGGTGGTAGAAATCAGTAAAGCTGTGACGTGGCCAACCATTTGTGCGTTGACAAGAGCCGTGGAAAAAGATATAGATACGGCAGCCGATGCACTGAAATATGCCAAACACAAGCGGATACATACCGGCATCGGGACATCCGAGTATCATATCAAGTATAAATTCAACTCCACTCAGGATGAAATACTTGAACGGGCAGTGGCTTGTGTGAAGTATGCGAAGAAATACGTGGAAGATGTGGAATTTTATGCGGAAGATGCGGGCCGCACCGACAATGAATACCTGGCTAGAGTAGTGGAAGCTGTCATAAAGGCCGGTGCCACCGTCGTAAATATTCCGGATACGACCGGTTATTGCCTGCCAGCCGAATATGGACAGAAAATCAACTATTTGATGGAGCATGTGAATGGCATCCAACATGCCATCATCTCGACTCATTGCCACAATGACCTTGGCATGGCTACCGCCAATACCATGTCAGGCATTCTGAACGGTGCCCGTCAAGTGGAAGTCACCATCAATGGCATTGGCGAACGCGCTGGTAATACGGCACTCGAAGAAATCGCCATGATCCTGAGATGTCATAAAGGTATTGATCTGACTACCAACATCAATACCAAACACATCATTAAACTGAGCCGCATGGTTTCAAGTCTGATGAATATGCCGATCCAGCCGAACAAAGCCATTGTAGGGCGTAATGCCTTTGCCCATTCTTCCGGTATTCACCAGGATGGGGTGCTGAAAAACCGTGAAAATTACGAAATTATTGATCCGAAGGATATCGGCTTGGACGACAGTTCCATTATCCTGACAGCCAGAAGCGGACGGGCTGCCCTGAAACACCGTTTGCAGGTACTTGGCTTAGAGGTGGACGGTGAAAAGCTGACACAAGTCTATAACGAATTCCTGAAACTGGCTGATCGTAAAAAAGTGGTCAATGACGATGATATCATGTTATTGGTCGGTGTCGAACTTTCAAAGAACAAGCACATTAAACTGGACAGCCTTCAGGTTGTTTCTGGGAAAGGGGTCAAACCAGTCGCCTGTATTTGTCTGGATATTGCCGGTGAAAAATTCGAAGCAACTGCCTCCGGTAATGGGCCTGTGGATGCGGCCATTAAAGCATTGAAGAACATCATCAAACGGGAAATGATCTTGAAAGAATTCCTGATTCAAGCCATTTCGAAGGGCAGCGACGATACCGGTAAGGTTCATATGCAAGTGGAACATGAAGGTCGTGTCTATTATGGCTTTTCAGGTAATACCGATATTGTTACCGCTTCTGTTGAAGCTTATATCGATGCAATTAATAAATTTGTAAGATAATTAACAGGTTATTAGAATTTTCTACATTTAATTCATCAAGATGGGAAAAACATTATTTGATAAAATATGGGACAAGCACGTTGTGACAACTGTCGAGGGTGGTCCTACTCAATTATATATTGACAGGCATTACTGTCATGAGGTAACCAGCCCGCAAGCCTTTCAGGGATTAAGAGACAGGAATCTCAAGGTAATGCGTCCGGCAAAAACCTATTGTATTCCGGACCATAACATTCCGACTAAGCATCAGGATCAGCCGATCGCAGACCAGGTTTCTCGTAATCAGGTGGAAACCCTCACTAAAAATGCCAATGAATTCGGGTTGTCGTTATTTGGACTCGGGCATCCCAAAAATGGTGTTATTCACGTAGTAGGACCGGAAAACGGCCTGACGCTTCCAGGAATGACCATCGTTTGCGGCGATTCGCACACTTCGACGCATGGAGCTATGGGCGCCGTTGCTTTTGGTATAGGAACCTCTGAAGTTGAGATGGTACTGGCTTCACAATGTGTCCTGCAAGCTAAACCAAAACGAATGCGCATCAATGTGGAAGGCAACCTGGCAGCCTCTGTCACGGCTAAAGATATGGCGTTGTACATTATCTCCAGAATAACCACGGGCGGTGCTACAGGCTATTTTGTAGAATATGCCGGTCAGGCTGTCCGCAACTTATCCATGGAAGGCCGTCTGACGTTGTGTAATCTGACCATTGAGATGGGAGCCCGGGGTGGGATGGTCGCTCCTGATGAGACAACCTTTACCTATCTGAAGGGACGTGATTTTGCACCGAAAGGAAAAGACTGGGATGAAGCCGTCACTTATTGGCAAACGTTGAAATCTGATTCTGATGCCATTTTTGACAAGGAAATCACGTTTAATGCCGCCGACATTGAACCAATGGTGACCTATGGTACCAATCCAGGAATGGGTATGGGCATTTCCGGTATCATTCCGACTATTGATCAGGTTGATGCAGCCAGCCGGATATCCTATGCCAAATCGCTTGAATACATGGGATTCAAACCTGGAGAAAAGATGCTCGGCAAACAAGTGGATTACGTATTCCTGGGAAGTTGTACCAATGGCCGTATCGAAGATTTCAGGGCCTTTGCTGCCTATGTCAAGGGCAAGAAGAAAGCGTCAAACATAACCGCTTGGCTCGTGCCTGGTTCTTGGGCCGTGGCAGCACAATGCCAGGCTGAAGGATTGGTTGACATCTTGAATGAAGCTGGTTTTGAATTGCGTCAACCTGGTTGTTCGGCATGTTTGGCCATGAACGATGATAAGATCCCTGCCGGTAAATATGCGGTCTCGACGTCAAACAGAAACTTTGAAGGTCGTCAAGGGCCAGGCGCACGTACCATTCTGGCAAGTCCACTGGTTGCTGCTGCAGCTGCTGTATACGGATGTATAACTGATCCTAGACTCTGATTGCATGGAACCGGCCTTCCCATTTTCGGTGCCCATCCAGGTCCGCTTCAATGATGTGGATATCATGGGGCATGTTTCCAACACGGTCTATCAGAATTACTACGATACAGGCAAAACGGATTATTTCGACCATATCCTGCCTGATCTGGATTACGTCAATATCGGTGTTGTCGGAGCGTCCATCAAGATTGACTATCTATTGCCCATTTTCATGAAATATAAAATCACCGTGAAAACACGTATCTCGATCTTGGGAACAAAAAGTTTTACGATGGAACACTGGTTGATCAACCTTGAAACGGGGGAATTGCTTTCAACATGCACAGCCGTGCTTGTCTGCTTCGACATTAAGGCAGGAAAGAGCAGAGTGATACCTGCCCATTGGCGAAAAGCCATCATGGAAACCGAAGGAGACCAATTGATCATCAAATGACACTAGACCGGATCGCTAATGGCAAGGCATCAATTCAACCAATTTAACGCACAACGGATTTAAACCAATAGCAACATCCGTTTTTTAAACATACGACAATGGAAAAATTTAAAACACTGACATCCAGCATTATACCACTTCCAATAGAAAATGTCGATACAGACCAGATCATCCCAGCCCGCTTTCTGAAAGCAACATCGAAGGATGGTTTTGGCGATAACCTGTTTCGCGATTGGCGATTTGACAGCAACAACCAGCCTGTCAAAGAGTTTGTCCTGAACAATCCTGCCTATAAAGGCACGATTCTGGTGGCCGGTAAAAATTTCGGAAGCGGTTCCAGCCGTGAACATGCCGCGTGGGCTGTTGCCGGTTATGGCTTTAACATAGTGGTATCCAGCTTTTTTGCGGATATTTTCAAAAACAATGCACTGAACAACGGGGTGCTTCCTGTTGTTGTCAGTGATCAATTTCTGGCCGGCATCTTTGCCGCAGCGAAGACAAACAATCACATGACATTGACGGTCAATCTTGAAGAACAGCGGATCACCAACAATGAGACAGGCCTCTCTGAACAGTTTGACATCAATCCTTACAAAAAAAGTTGTCTGCTGAACGGATTTGACGACATTGATTTTTTGCTTAGTAACAAAGAAAAGATTGAACATTGGGAACAGGCTGCTTCGAAATAAAGCCTGAACCATCCTTCCAAAACCAACAAACATGAAAATTGAACTACTGGACACGACTCTCAGAGACGGAGAACAGACCTCTGGCGTTTCTTTTGCCAGTCAGGAAAAGTTGAGTATCCTAAGGCTGCTGCTTGAAGAACTTCATGTGGACAGAGTGGAAGTTGCTTCAGCCAGAGTCTCCAGTGGAGAATTCGAGACGCTCAAACGTATCGGAGCATGGGCTGGGTTACACAATCAGCTGGATAAAGTCGAAGTACTCGGGTTTATTGATAAAGGCGCTTCCCTGAATTGGATCCATGAAGCCGGTTGCAAGGTCATCAATCTGTTGTGCAAAGGATCGCTCAAGCATGTGACAGAACAACTTCGAAAGACACCTGAACAACATCTGCAGGAAATTAAAGAAGAAATAGGGTTGGCTGATTCCATGGGAATAACGGTGAATATTTATCTGGAAGATTGGTCGAACGGTATGCTGCATTCACCGGATTACGTCTGGTTTCTAATGGACGGGCTGAAAAACCAACCAATCAAACGCTTTATGTTACCCGATACATTGGGCATCTTGAGTCCGGATCTGACCAAAACGTTCTGTAGCAAAATGCTCCAGGCTTATCCGAACCTGCAGTTCGATTTTCATGCCCATAATGATTATGATTTGGCTGTAGCCAACGTTATGGCAGCTGTAAGCGCCGGAATCAATGGCATACATGTAACGGTGAATGGTCTCGGCGAAAGAGCCGGCAATGCTCCGTTAACCAGTGTCGTGGCGGTGTTGCACGACCAGTTGAAGGTAAAGACAAGCATCAGGGAAGACAAGCTGGCTTCCGTCAGTAAAATCGTCGAATCATATTCCGGCATTCGGATTCCGGCCAATGAACCTGTCATTGGAGACAATGTATTCACCCAATGTGCCGGCATTCATGCCGATGGCGATGTGAAGAGCAACCTGTATTTCAACGATTTGCTGCCGGAACGGTTTGGACGGACCAGAGAATATGCTCTGGGAAAGACGTCTGGTAAAGCCAGTCTGTTGAAAAATCTTGAAGCACTTGGTATCGAACTGGATGAACATGCTATGCGTCTGGTGACGGAACGGATTGTCGAGCTTGGTGATAAGAAGGAATTGGTAACTCAGGAGGATCTGCCTTACATCATTTCCGATGTGTTGAAACAAGATGCCGGCGAACAGCATGTGCGCATCCGCAATTATTCACTGTCACTGGCGCAGGGATTGAAACCCGTAGCAACAGTCCTGCTTGAAATAAAAGGCGAATCCTATCAGGAAACATCTCAAGGAGATGGTCAATATGATGCTTTCATGAAATCTCTCCGAAAGATTTATCGATCCTTGAACAGACCACTTCCACTTTTGACGGACTATGCTGTAACCATTCCTCCGGGAGGCCGGACAGATGCCTTTGTGCAAACAGTGATCACCTGGTCGTACAATGATAAAGCGTTCAGGACAGCCGGACTTGATGCCGACCAAACGGAGGCTGCGATTAAGGCGACAGTCAAAATGTTGAATATTATAGAGAATTGGGATTAATACGATCGTCTTTCTCAACTTACTTGATTAACTTATCTAAATATATTATCAGATGAAACGAGCATGCCTGTATAAGTCACCAAGGCAGATGATAATTGGCATGCCGCGTTATATCGTCCTTAAACGAAAAAAATAGTATCAGATGAAAATGAACATTGCAGTGCTGCCTGGGGATGGCATCGGACCAGAGGTGGTTGAACAGGCATTAAAGGTAACAAAGGCTGTTTGTGAAAAATTCAGTCACGAGCTCACCTATGAAAAAGCGCTTGTTGGCGCTTGTGCCATTGATGAATTTGGAGATCCCTATCCTGAAAAAACGCATGAGTTATGCATGAAATCAGATGCCGTACTTTTCGGTGCGTTGGGTTCCCCAAAATATGACAACGATCCGACAGCAACTATTCGTCCGGAGCAGGGCTTACTAGCCATGCGTAAAAAACTGGGGCTCTACGCCAATGTAAGGCCTGTCAGCATTTTCCCCTCGCTGATTGAGCGTTCGCCATTACGGACAGAACTGGTCAGGGATGTCGATTTCATTTGCATACGTGAACTCACCGGCGGTTTGTACTTCGGACGTCCGCAAGGTAGGAGTGAAGATGGAAACAGTGCCGTCGATACGTGTGCTTATAGTCGTACTGAAATTGAACGCATTCTGAAAGTTGCCTTTGAGTATGCTGGTAAACGTCGTAAAAAGTTGACCGTAGTTGATAAAGCCAATGTCTTGGAAACATCTCGTCTATGGCGTCAGATTGCTAAGGAAATGGCTCCCGGCTATCCTGATATTGAGGTTGAGTATCTGTTCGTGGATAATGCAGCCATGCGTTTGATCCAATGGCCTTCCAGCTTTGATGTGATTGTCACGGAAAATATGTTTGGTGACATCCTCACCGATGAAGCATCTGTCATATCCGGATCAATGGGGCTTCTGCCTTCAGCATCCGTCGGATTGTATACATCCTTGTTTGAACCGATTCATGGATCTTATCCACAAGCTGCCGGTAAAAACATAGCCAATCCGTTGGCTACAGTCCTCTCAGCTGCCATGATGTTTGAATATGCGTTCGGTTTGATGAAAGAAGGCGCATTGATCCGTAAAGCCGTGGCTGCCAGTATGGAAGCTGGTTTCGTAACAGAAGACATTGCTATGGATGGTCAAAAAGCCCGTACGACCAATGAAGTAGGAGATTGGCTGGTCACCTATATCAAGGGTTGAACCGAATCAAGCAACTCCATAAAAAACAGGCCATTCACTTTAATATGAATGGCCTGTTTTTTATGGCAATCTGTCGAT
>JAUZOU010000164.1 GCA_030706285.1 Bacteroidota bacterium | reverse complement strand
GATCAGTGAATCGTTGAAATTGGACGGATAATCGGTATACCATTTCCAGTACCGGCTGATGTCAAAACCCGAATACAGATTCACGTGTCCGTCCTTAAGTTCGTTCAGCATATTGGCCATCAAGTCAAAAAATGCCAAATCATCGTGCACAACATCCAGGTGGGCATGATAGACCACATAGATGGAATCCCAGTTGATCTGTTTGTAATCCAGGAAACAATACCTGGTATCGATCAGCTTCCAGAGAGCTTCGAAGTTACCTTCATAGGTATCTTGATATAGTTTCGGCTCTTCAACACATGAAGTCAGTCCGGTAATGGCAACCAGTATAAATAGAAGGTGTTTCTTCATAGCCATCAATGGATGAATAAGCGTCTTTTTCGCACTCATACTAAACATAAATCAACGATCCTGTTTGATAAAATTCGACGGAGCCAGATGTCTGAAGCCTGAAAAAATATGCGTGTCGTAGGTCAATCCAACCAACAAGGACAACTCATTTTGTTTAAATATCATGTCATTGGCTGTATACTTCGTGTTACTGGCTTTAATCCCAAAACTGAGCGTCGTATGGTTTAACGGAACATCCAGCAGATACATCACCTCTATACCGTTTTTATTGTGAAGAGAACTGAAATGAAACGCATCATCATAATTGCCCAATGAAAACAGTTCATAATAGGATTCGCCTCGCATCGGTGTAAAAAAGCAGCCGATCACAGGGGTACGCAGGTCCGCTTTCATCCGGAAGACCCTGCCAAGAACAGGCACATCATAGGTTACTGAGCCAGCCAGATACAAATTGCAGGCCAAATCCATATTAAATGGATTGTTGACATTCCGGTTGTTGTATTTGAACGTACTGTTTGCCCCGATCAGCGTCCCGGCAGCGAATTTAAAATCACTCAATGGCTTGAAATTGTATAATGCACCCCATTTGTAGTTAAATCCAAGATAGGAAATCATGGCGGTTTGAGGTTCATTGGCCGTCGCTCCTATGGATACATCATAATAGTCATGCAACGAGACCTCGGTTACATCAACCGACAAGTACCTGCCCTGTTCGTTGTGGTAATTAAAACCCAAGCCATTATAAGGCAAATTGGATAAATAGCCATCATACAATTCAACCGCGGACAATCCGTACATCGATCTTGTCGTAGTCAGCAAAAACGTGGTATCGCCCGTTTGTTTTGCCAGCATCGGAAACGCGGCCAAACAGGCCAGCAACAAAACAGCATGTTTTTTCATGTGTATCTACTATTGCAGCATATCAACACAAAGGTAATAAAATGAAAACAGGAGCCAATAAATCTGCCGGCACACCGCAAAAAAAAGGCCCCGAAAGAACTTCGGGGCCTTTTCCATAGAGAATGATAAAGCGTTATTTCTTAACAAACTTGCTGGTAACAGCTTTCCCGTTTGATTCAATACGTACCATATAAACACCTTGTGCATAATTGGCGACATCGATGCTGACATTGTCAGTCAACGCAACTCTTTCAGCCAATTTCTGACCAATGGCATTATAGACCCTGATCGTTGACAGTGCGTCAAGTCCCTTGATGTTGAGGCTGCTGCTGACCGGATTCGGATAGATGACAAGAGAAGGAATCGTCACTTTCTTGTTGCCTACCGTCGTATTCCCTTCAGGAACAGGCGTATAATTCAAGGTAAAGTTATCAATCTGCATGAAGCTGGTCGAAGCAATACCCAGATTGATGCTTTCGCCGACTTCTGCATCGAAATTAAGTGTCAACGTCTGCCAGGCAGCCAGTGAATTCCATCCGTCAGTCCATACATAAGAAGTATCCCCTTTGCCGAACATCGCTGACGTCTTTTGATCGAAATTACCGACTTTGGCAAACAGGTGAGCATCATATCTGTTGGATGGATCAACTTTGCTCGGGGCACTTTTGTCGCAACGAACGGCAGCCGTCAACGTGAAGTGACCGGTTGCAGGGGCCGTAATCGTCTGATCAAGTCTGAATGCCTGGATGGCATCGCTCCACATTTCAAAACCTTTGGTGCCTTCCTGCATAGTTCCGGAAATGCTACCCATGTTGCACCAGCCAAGTTTAGCTGTATCCAATTTGGCATACGCATTCCAACCAATCGGAGCATAGTAGTTACCCTTAGCAAATTTCAAGCCAATAACAGAAGCCGTATCCAGGCCGGCACCCTGAGTGGTCGTCGCACCTTCTTCAAAACCGGCATTGGCGATATTGGCTGTAAACCCAACTTGGGCAGGTTTGTCACTACCATAGTAAGCCAGTCTCATGTTATCGAATTGCTGGAAGCCTTTCGCATTAAATCCGAGTCTAACTTTACCACCAGGCGTATAGAACGAGCAATACAATGTTTGCCAGTTCTTAAGAGTGTTCCATACTCCATCATCTTTAAACACTAAAGTATCTACCAACGTAGAGGATCTGTACGTCTTATCATCAGGTTTTGCCGTGCAGGCATAGACATTCTGGGTATATGGTCCTGAGGCGTTCGTACGTACTTGACCGGATAGCACATAATTACCGGCTGGCAAATCAATGGTTTGATAGACATCAAATTCATTGATGGTAGCAGCCCATGTTTCGAAGCCTTTCACGCCATCTGACGGAGCAGCGGTAACGAAGACGGCGTTGCACCATCCTGCATGATTCAGATAAACGGTCCATCCTTTCGGATAGTTGTAGGAACCATTTCCGGTTTCTTTGCCGTCACGATTGCTGGTTGGATCCAGTGTACCGCCGGTACCTTCTTCAAAGCTTGGATTGTTGATGGCCCATGTATAATCCATCGGCTTTGTTGCAGAAGCCGGTTCAGTCAGTTTATAGGCCTGAATGGCAGCTTTCAAGGCATCGATATCTGCAGAAGTTACATTCGGAGTATTGTATTTTGTCCTAGCAACAGCAATAGCGTCTTTAAAAGCAGGCAAACCGGGTAGATTTTCAGCTACATACGTATCAGTTGTCTTAAGCAGTGCTGCCATTTCATACCAGGGAGCGATGGCTACAGCATAAGCCTTGATAGCAGCAGTCAAGGCATCATTGCCTTCCTGAGTCGGAGTTTTGCCGTCAAATGCAGCCTGAGTAGTAGCAATAGCACTATTGAAATCAGCCATGGCCGGTGTGTAGTTGGATTTTGCTGAATCCTTCGCCGTTTCCAGTAAAGATTTCAAAGCGACATACAACTTCACATCGTATTTGGTAGAATTGAACGCCAAATCAAGATCACCGATCGTGTTCGTAATATCCAAAACCGGATCCAAGTCATCTGCAGTCAAACCGACAGCATACATCTTGAAACCATATACCAAGGTATTGGTCAGCCATGGGTCACCCGCATAGAACGGACGGCCAATGCTGTTATACAATGTTCCTTTTCTACCGGCCTGTTTCAAAGCGACGGCAGGATTAGGCATGGTCGCATTAGCAGATGCCACACCATCGATGTAAAGTACCCCTTTATTGTTTGTCTGAGAGTAGGTGATGTTATGCCAGGTACCAAGGGGAGTGACCCCTTCACCAACGCCAACATAGTTTGAACCTTCACTACCAAAGTTGTCAGGTGTACACACCTGACGACCTCTGAGCGGTTCGAAATACATACCACCGATTGCCTCTGAAGACATCTTCAATGTATTGGAGAAACCGTACAGCGGCTGTCCGTATCCAGTAAATTGAGTAGAACCGTCTGATGCATCCTTCCGATAAAATATACTTACAGTATAATCAGTCAGCCCATAGACAGCTTCACCGATTTTTGTACCGAAATCGAAATATTGCCCGGATTCACCGATAGATAGTACATTAAATTGCTTGGTATCACCAATAGTAACAACCGAAGCGCCATCTTTACAGGTTCCAACAAAGGCATTGTCGGATTCGTCGCCAACCGTCGTGTTACCATCTGCATCTTTTCCGAGTTTGTCATCGGTGAAATTCCAGACAGCCACCGTTTCACTAGCATCACGAAGCGGTGCAACAATGATATCAAAGGTCTTGATAACACTTGAGGTATCCTTATTTACAATATAGGTCAGCGTTGCAGTCAGTTTAGCCGCAGCTTTGAAGTTTTCAGGACGAGTAACAACACCCGTTTTTGTAATAACAGTAGAATCACTGGTTGCCCAGGATACGGTCACACCTTTTGTCCCCATAGTGGTAGGCAACGCGATGTTTCCTTTAACAGAAGCCAAGGTATCACCAAGGCTCAATGCCTCGTATTGGCTGATCAGTTCTTCCGGATAGCCAACCAATGTCATGATGTCATTTGCAGACAAGGCCCTTGCATAAAAACGGAAATCGTCGATTCGTCCGTCAATGGTCGGGTCATCGTACTGCGATTTGCCGAGGTAATTCAGCGGCGTCGTACCCATGCCATTAAGCGTTCCGGTGATAGCATCGTTGGTTCCAGCTTTGGAACCATTGATATAGATAGTGGCCGTACCGGTTCCTGTCGTTTCATCATAATGGCAGGATATGGCAACATGAGCCCATTTACCCGCAGTGACGGCTGTACCTGCTGTGACAGCTTGTTCACCAAGCGTAGCGTCCTGTTTGAGTACAAACTTCATATGCCCGTCAGTCGGAGCAAGGAAACAGTTGACATCGGAGCCGTTACCGATATCAAATACACGGCCCCAATACTGCAGGCTGTTCAGATTGATCCAGGCTGCAAAGGTAAAGTCCGTCACACCTGAATTAATGTCATTCGGCAGTTGGACATAGTCTAATGCGTTTGTCAGGCTGACAGCACTGCCGGTCGTTCCGTATCCCTGTCCAATGACAGCTGACCCTTTAAACTGGCCGGAAAGACTGTTGCCGGAATGATCTGGTACAATCCCGTCAGTAGTAACGTCGTCAAACGTGTAATGCACTTTCAGGCCACTCGTTGTATCCACAGCAAACGCTGCAGATGTAGCCAGAAAAGCAGCCATTAGAAAAAAGTACAGTTTCTTTTTCATGTTACTTTTAATTTTGGTTAATAATTGATCCTTCAAATATATTGTATAGCTACAATAATCATTATATAAACAACTTACGTCAGTTTATCAAGAATAGGCAAACTTCCTGACGGAAATCTGCCTAATAAAATCATTAAAAGACTATGAAATCCGAAAAAGGGAAACTCGCAGGGCCTGCATCAGAAATAGGTGCATAGGAGAAAAGGCCATGGCAACAATTCATTGTGTGTTTCTTCAATGATTCAGTTTTTAATTTAGATTTCAAGGTCTCAATAAAACGATCCTGCAACATGTCGAAATTTTGCCACAATTATGGCATCAAATCGTCGTAAAGATAGACTTTTTTTCAGACTTCCAAAAAAAAAGTGTAAAAAAAACACTTACAACAATAAAAAAACGATTCACCCTGTTCAAAGTTGCATAAAATATCATGTATCATGCTTATTTTATGATAGTTATTCAGGATTCAAAAAAACATGTTTCGCAACATAATTTTGAAGGAATGACTTCATATTGAGGCCAAGCAGCCTACAACGGCCATCAAAACGACCCGGATACGAGTGCTATCCACCAACCAGTGACGACCATCCAATCTTCCCGGAAACCGGCATTATTCTTCAGCCAGTTTCCATGCAAAACAAGATCCGTCTTTTCTATCCGGTCTGGTGCCAGGTGCATCAGCAGAGCACAGACTTTTCGCTTCAGGATCGACGAACAGATACCGGTGCGTCTTAAGCGACATCAGCATCAAATCCCCGCGTAACATATCCTCCCATTGAAACGTCGAGGCTTCACCTTGGTCTTCTTGACAAATCCGGACTTCGGCCATGCCACCAAGTCCAACAACTGTCACGAAACCACTGTCGGCCACCGATTGAAGAGCAATGCGCCCGTTTCCTCTATCTAACACTCTGAATTTAAAAGCCTTATTGTCATCACGGCCATCAGTAGCCGCTACCGGCCGCAGGAAATTCCGCCAACCGGCCAAGACAGTGCCGTCTGCCAGACTGGTCAACGTAATAACCTTCCCGTAAGGAATTGGTTTCGTCAAGCCTTTGCAGCGCGGTTCTTCAGATACAAAACTGTTGAAGTCAGCATAGCCTCCTTCAACCCCTTTGGTATTATAATTAAACAAGGCATAGCGGATTCCCTGAAATGTCCTCAGTTGATAAATCAGCCTGGCCTCCTCTCCAAAAGAGGTAAAAGCATGACCGTCAGTGCTGAAGCTGAAAGAAGCGTTATCCGAATCAAAGTCACAACAAGCCCTCAGCCAAATAGTATAAGCCTGCAGCGGTTGTTTCTGCCACTTGTCAGTTCGCTGGTCATACCACTGAAGCTCCAGACCATTGCCGGTCCTTGCAACTCCAATCCAGGCATACGGATAATTCAACAACGCCAATCCGGCCACATCGCCCTCTTTCAGGTTCCTGACATCCAGTTCGGCCGTTGGAGCGGAAACCGGTCCGACAGCCCGTTGTGTCAATGAATTCCGGGCCTGCCAGAAATCCTTCGAAGGTAACGCTTTCAACCGCAGGTATCCCTTCCGTTCTGTCAACGACCACTTGCCGTCAACCGGCACGTGGTTCCATTGCCAGACAGGTTTGAGCGATTTGCCGGAGAAATCATCCGACCGTTCGTACGGCGCATGCGGTTCAGACGTCACACCGGTATTTGGTTTCACCCAGGTACGAGGGGAACGCGTCAGGTTGCCTTCCAGTCCCAAATAAGGCCAACCGTTTTTCCAGGTCACAGGAGACAAACACAGCAGACGCCCCACAGCATTGTGATCCATCATCGAAAAGGCCCACCATTCGCCAGACTGGGTCTGAACGACGCCACCCTGATGAAGGGT
>JAUZOU010000163.1 GCA_030706285.1 Bacteroidota bacterium | reverse complement strand
TACAAGATCGCCAAATTTGCCGGTGGTGCCACCGGTGCCGACATGTTTAAAAATGGACCTGATCGCGGACGGTTTGGAGGACGAGGCGGATTCGGCGGACGAGGCGGATTCGGTGATTAAGCTATTTTACCACTCCAAATGGAAAGAGACTGTGTCCGGTTGGATGCAGTCTCTTTTTTTGGAGGGAGGCTCTTGTAAAGGCAGTCAGCCAACGTCACCATGGAGCACCGTTTTGCTTTCCGGCAGTCCTACTTTAACGTTGCTTCCTGTAATTGAGCACAGCCCAGCCGTTGAACAACACGGCAAAGCCGCATAAGGCCATGAATTGTCCCGTCATTTCCTGAAAACCGCTGCCCTTCAGGTAGACTAACCGCATGACCTCCATCAGGTATTTCAGCGGACTGAACACACTGATGACCCTGCCCCATCTTGGCATATTGCTCACAGGCGTATACAATCCGCTCAGAAAAATGAACGTCACAACAAAGAAAAACATCATGAACATAGCCTGTTGAAGCGTGTTGGCATACGTTGAGATGACTAATCCGAAACCGGAGAAGGCCAATACGAACACCGAGACGAACAGATATATAGTCAGCAAACTGCCGGCCGGTTTCAATCTGTAAAAAAGCCAAGCCACCCCAAAGCAGATGGTCAGTACCACAAAACCGATGATCCAGTAAGGGATCAGTTTGGAAAGAATGAAAACGAACTTGTTGACCGGCGTGACATTCAGTTGCTCAATGGTGCCTTTTTCTTTTTCCAACACAATGTTCAAGGCAGGCAGGAAACCACAGATCATCGTCAGCATCATCACCATCAACGCCGGAATCATAAATAACGGATATTTCAGTTCCGGATTGAACAGAAACTGCGGCACAATCTGAAGATGCCCCTGTATCTGACCATCGTTTTCAGGCATCAGCTCCGTCCGGATACGGTTGTTGTAATCCAGAATGATGTACGACAGATAGGCATTGCAAATACTTCCCTTCACCCCGTTCACCGCATTGGCCGAAATCATGACACTAGTTGAACCTTCGCGCAGCAAATCCCGTTCAAAACCGGCAGGGATTTCCAGAATGACATCCGCCTGATTTTGCTCCACATATTTCAATGCTTCTCTGTAAGAAGCAGCCGTTTCGGTCAGCCGGAAATAGTCGGAAGCAACAATTTTCCGGATTAGTTCATCGGACATTCCCGAATGGCTGTTGTCAACAACACAGAGATTCAGATCTTTCACCTCAAAATTGGCCACCAAGGGGAAGATAGCCAACACCACGAACGGGAAGACCAGAATCAACCGTGGCAAGACCGGATTTCTGAAAATCTGTTTAAACTCTTTTTCAATGAGGTATTTTAACATAATCTACTCCAATCTGTCCTTAAATGTTTTTAAACCAATCCCGATAAAAGCAGCGGCCATCGTCGTGAGAACAGCCAGTTCAGGCACTACGGATGAAACACCCAGTCCCTTGATCATCAAACTCCTGACAGCCATGATATACCATTTGGCCGGAACGACCTGGGCCAGGGCCTGCATAAACCATGGCATATTTTCTAACGGGAACAACATACCGGACAGCAAAATGACCGGAATGATGAGTGCCATGCCGGAAATCAGCAACGCTGCTACCTGAGACCGCACCAACGAGGAGATGAGCAGGCCAAGTGCCAAAGCCATAAAGATATAAATCAACGAAATAACAATGAGCCAGAAAAAGCTTCCGGCCACCGGAACGTGCATCACAAAAATGGCAATGACCAGGATGATGATCAAATCGATCACCGACAGGACAAAATAAGGCACTGTCTTCGACAGCATCATATACAACGGTTTGACCGGAGAAACCAGCAACACTTCCATCGTCCCCATCTCTTTTTCCCGGGCTATCGAAATGGACGTCATCATGGCACAGATGAGTAACAAAATCATGCCCATGACTCCTGGCACAAAGTTGTAAGCGGCTTTCATACCAGGATTGTACAACAACTTCACATTGACATTCACTTGCAACGGCAGCTTATCGATACCTAAGATTTCCTGCTGAGCCGAGGTAATGATGGCTGTCGCATAATTAGTCAGCATCACGGCTGTGTTCGGATCGCTCCCGTCGGTAATGAGCTGAATCTGGGCATCGCCCGTATGTAACAGATTTTCATAAAATCGTTCACCGAATACGACAACCATCGAAACCTTGTTTTCCTGAAACAAGGCCTGAACACTGTCGGTTGATGTCAACATCCGGTCCATGACAAAATAGTCGTTGAGAAACAACTTGTCTATGATCGTCCGCGTCGCCACATCATTGGAGGGGTCATAGATGGCAATTTTGGCATTTTTGACTTCCGTGTTCAGGGCATACCCAAACAACAACAACATCAGAATGGGCATCAGCAACAGGATGATTGTCGTCCACCTGTCCCTCAGGATGTGCTTGAATTCCTTTCGGACAAAGGCCCCAAAGACGCGTCGGTTTCTGGCCCTTTCCTTTTTTTTGGTTAGAATGAACTGTGAAATAGTCATATCTTATCCTCTTTCTGCCTTTCGGGCAAGCTTCTGAAATACGCCATCCATCGTTTGGGCGTTGAATTGATGTTTCAGGTTGGCTGGCGTATTAAGCGCTTCGATGCGCCCGTCCACCATAATGCTCACCCGGTTGCAATATTCTGCTTCATCCATGTAATGAGTGGTCACAAAAACAGTAATGCCACGCTCCGCCGCTTGATAAATCATTTCCCAGAACTGCCTGCGCGAAGCCGGATCGACACCGCCTGTCGGCTCGTCCAGAAACACAATTTCCGGTTCGTGAAAAATGGCAACGGCAAATGATAATTTTTGTTTCCAGCCTAGAGGCAACTGCTTGACAAACGTGTTCTTTTCACTCTCGAAACCAAGATTGGTCAGCATGACGTCGGTTCTTGGAGCGATTTCCTTTTCCGGAACGCCGTAAATTCCGGCATACAGACGGATGTTTTCCCAGACCTTCAGATCTTCATACATGGAAAATTTCTGACTCATATACCCGATGTGCTTTTTGACCGATTCAGATTCTTTATCAATATCAAAACCAGCCACATACCCCTTACCAGAGGTCGGATTGCTCAGGCCGCACAACATACGCATGGCTGTTGTTTTACCAGCCCCGTTGGCACCCAGAAATCCAAAAATTTCACCCTTATCCACCTCGAACGAAATATGGTCGACAGCGGTAAACGCTCCGAATTTCTTAGTCAGTTCTTCTGCTACGATCACCTTGTCATCAGACATATGGGCTATTGGATGTTGATTCATTGTTATTGTATTGTTTGTGGAAGTGGTGTCAGGTTTTTATTGACCCGCTTTTCCGCTATTGGCCGATGACAGCTGCATAAAACAGTCCTCTACGGAAGCCTCTATCGGAAATGCATGTACGTTGGTATGCCCCCTTTCTTCCAACCAGCCGGACAATTCCGCTTCAGCAAACGAGTCATCCTTTAGCGTCAGATGATGTGTATCACCGAATGCAAAACAACTTTTCACCTGCTCACACGTGCGCAGGTCGGTCAGCAGTCGCGGCATGGCATCTCCGGTCACGGCCAGCAGCCTTCCATTGAATCCTTTGACAATGGCTGCAGGCGTTTCTATGGTCAAAAAACGGCCTTCCTGAATTAAAGCAATTCGGTCGCACAGACTCGCTTCATCCATGTAAGGCGTCGATACCAGCATGGTTATGCCTTCCTGCTTCAAGTGTTTCAGCATTTCCCAGAATTCTTTCCGGGAAACCGGATCTACACCCGTGGTCGGTTCATCCAGAAACAACAGGCTTGGTTTGTGAATCAAGGCACAGCTCAAGGCCAACTTTTGTTTCATGCCACCCGACAAAGCGCCGGCCATCCGTTTTTTGAACGGTTCGATCTGCTGGTAAATATCCTTGATTAAGTGATAGTTTTCCTCTATCGTCGTGTCGAAGATCGTGGCAAAAAAACGGAGGTTCTCTTCGACCGTCAGATCCTGGTACAGGGAAAACCGGCCCGGCATATACCCCACCCGTTGGCGGATGGCCTTGTAGTCTTTGACCACATCCAGCCCGTCTACCGTAGCTGTCCCGCTGTCAGCCTTCAACAACGTGGTCAGGATCCTGAACAACGTCGTTTTTCCGGCCCCATCCGGTCCAATGATTCCAAAAATTTCTCCCGGATCGACTGCCAGGTTCACATCGTTCAAGGCCTGAACCGCCTGGTATTTCTTGTTGATATGGTTGACTGTTACTGATTTCATCTGATCTATCTCCTACCTTCGTTTCAAGCTGTTACTTCTGTTTGCTGAATCGGAGTCCTCCGTACATACCGATCTTCAGAAAGCCATCATTTTGGACAAGCACCTTGACGGCAAATACCTGACTGGCCCGTTCATCCCTGGTTCTAACCGTTTTCGGCGTAAATTCAGATTTGGAAGAGATCCAACTTACTTTACCTGTATACGTCCGGATGTTTTTCGGTCCGAATTCAGCGATAACGTCGACTGTCTGTCCCATTTTGACAGTTGACAACTGATCGGTCGTCAGATACGCTTTCAGGTACATCTGGTTCAGATTCGCCACCTTGAACAACGGTTTCAACGGTGATGCCAGTTCACCGGCTTCCGCATATTTCACCAAGATGGTGCCATCGACAGGGCTGGTTATGTACGATTTCTGCAGCTGATCCTTGATCTGATCCAATTGAGATTGAAGCGCGGCACTCTCGTCACTGATGCTTTTATCAGTTCTTCGCAGCGCCGTTTGCTGAGCATTGAGCTGTTTTTGCAACAACTTGATCTGTGCATGAATGTCATCCAGCTGTTTTTGGTTGGCAGCATCGGCTTTAACCAGATTTTCAAAGCGGATTTTCTCTTTGTTGGCGGTTTCCAGTTGCTGTCTCAGTCCAGCCATTTGGGATGGAATATCCGGACGGCGGTTTTGGGCAGCCAGGATGGAAGCCTGCAGCTGAATCTTTTTCAGATTCAGCTGAGTCGTATCGATGAGTCCAAGTTGTACACCGGCATGAACGTCATCACCCTCGTTCAGATTTAGTTGCAGTATTTTGCCGGTCGTTTCGGGTGAAACAATGATTTCGGTCGATTCAAAAGTACCGGAGGCATCTACCACCGCGTCGCTGTGCTTGCAGGAGGTCATCGTGAATAGCAACAGCCCGGCTGCCAGAATAGAAAGTTCATTCAATCGCATAGTATCTTCAAATTAATAGTTTGTGCTGTAGTTAAAATCGCTGATCGTCATCAACAGTTGAATTTCGTGTACGCTTTTCTGATTTCTGGCCAGGCTTTCAGCGTCAATGTCCCTGAGCAGATCCGGAACTGTCAGGGTACCTTGCTGCACCTTAACGGCACTGGCTTGCTTGATGTGCTCCCGAAGCTGAATGATTTCATCGTCCCGGCGCAATTGTTCCCTGGCTTTTTCTATCTCATTGTCCTGTTTTGTCATCGTCAGGTTGTTGTTAAACAGGAAGGTTTCCCGCTGTACGGTCACCCTATCCCGGCTGTTTCGGAGTTCATTCAGGTTGTTTTTCTGGGTATAAAATCCGCCGATGTTCCAGGACAACCGGATACCACCTATATAATAGGCTGAAAAACCTTCCTTAAACATATTCAGGCCCGGGTTGCCATAACCACCTTGGATAAATAGACCCAACTTGGGGTAATTGCCTGAACGGATCAACGATTCCTGATGTTCAAGCAGGTTCAACTGACTGTCGAACAAATGGAGTTCAGGCCTTTTCACCTCGGCCGTCAGCACGCTATGATAGTCGGGCAAGGGCTTGACCAATGAAATGGAATCCTGAATGGACTGGCCGGTCAGCGCCGAAAGCATCTCCCGGAACGATTTTCGTGAAGCCTGCAATTCGACGCGCCGCTGTTCATTGTTGAGCATCTCTACTTTAACAGCATCCACGTCAGACTGATTGGCCACCCCGTTTTCCATGGCAGACACCGTCCGTTCATAACTGATCTTAAGTTCATGTTGCAGCGTTTCCTGCTGTTTCAATTGCTCATCAATGAGCAGGAGACCGAAAAACAGCTGGTTGACCCTGTCTTTGATGGTGTACAATTCCACTTCTACCTTCTCCTTTTCAACAGCGGCACTGGCCTTCACAAGCTGCTGTTGCGACTTGGTCACGCCACCGTCCCAGATCAGCTGGCTGGCTTCAACCACTGCCTGATACTGGTCTTTAGGCAACCCCATATTCAGGTGCATGGCCGGAATATTAATGGACGTCGCTT
This sequence comes from Bacteroidota bacterium, assembly GCA_030706285.1. Lineage (GTDB taxonomy): Bacteria > Bacteroidota > Bacteroidia > Bacteroidales > UBA1402 > UBA8389. The sequence continues at coordinate 605 of JAUZOU010000163.1, read as the reverse complement.
CCGACTGATAGGTAGCTCTGGCTGACAGGGATACTTGCGGCAACCAGGCTTTTCCAGCATTGGAAAGATTGTATTCAGCCGATCGCTGAATCAAGCCAAATTGTTTGATCTGAGGGTAGTTCGCCTTTGCTTTTTCCTGACAATCTTCGACCGTCAACTGACCATAGGCGGCAGACAATTGGGAAAAGACGGTCAGTAAACAGATAAGAAATCGTGTATTCATCATACTATCTTTTAAGAGGCTTTCCTATTGCTATTTTTCAACAGGGAAAGGCCTTATACTGTTCATTATCAATTCAATATTTTCAAGCTTCCGTTTTTCCAGGAACTGTTCCATGTCTGCATCTGACGACTTGGTGATGAGCTTCAACATGGGTGACATCATAAACGTCATGACATTCAGCGAAAACACACTGAATATCAGGTCGAGGGCATTCATCTTCCGAATCGCTCCCTTTTCATACTCAGCATCCAGGTCAGCCTGGAACTGATAAAAGAGCGGGTACTTTTCCTTTGAAAACGTATCAAAGATCTCCTTGACCAATTCAAAATTGGTGGCAATCTCATTGAAGAACAGGACCGGCAGTTTCCAGTTCTTGTGAATG
>JAUZOU010000162.1 GCA_030706285.1 Bacteroidota bacterium | reverse complement strand
GGAGAAGCGCCCACCTGTTCCACCGATTTATTGTTCAACCGGTTTAAAAAAGGAACGAATTCACCTGAACATCTTGGCTTGGGACTTGCCCTTGTCAAGAGCATCGTCGAAACCAGCGGATTGCAGATTGCCTATTCGTTTAAAAATGGCAGGCACGTGATAGAGCTATGGAAGTAGCTTGTGTGTTTTTAGCAAATTGTTACTATTTTGATTTACGGGTGTCATAAGACCTAATTGTTATTTGTCTATGACAATCAATTTCTGGGTCATGATTTTTTAAATATCAGATTCCCATATACAAGCCATATTTATCAGATTAACCACAAGGCAAAGAATTTGTCGTAAACGGAATATGTTCCTTGCTCCGTGGTTATAAAATCTTTCTCCAATAATCCTTTCAAAGCAGCCTGGACCGAACTTGCAGAGGTAAGGCGGTATTTCTTGACATACCGGCTACCGGTAATTGCTTTGGCTTTCCCCTCTTTGGCAATGGTAATCAGCAACTCTTTTTGCTTTTCCGGCAGACGGAATATAGTTTCCTCATAGTTATAACGATAGCTCGCTATGATGCTTTCCAATGCAGAGTCTATCATATCCCGAGTGCATACGCCGCCTTCTTCGGTCATCATAAACAGCGTATTCAGCAATTTCTGAATATACCATGTAGTGCCATCGAAACGATTGTAAACCTCGGCTACAATCTCTTCTGAAACTGTTTTGCCTGCTTTCTTGAAATGAGATACTGCAAATTCTACATATTTTTCCAGCGAAATAGACTCCAAATAAAGCATGGAAACACTCTGATAGAACGGACGGGACGGACTGAGAAACATATTGCCCATAATGTGCCGTTGACTGCCGGCAAAGATAAATCGAGCATTATTGCAGTGCTGGATATGTGTTCTGAGCAGTGCTTCGAGGTTTTTCTCCGGATAGGAAGCTATTTGTTGGAATTCATCGATTGCCACTATACAAGGCTTATCAGCTGCATCAAGATAGTTGAAAATCTCCTCCAGAGTCGTTTGGGTATCCTGTAAATCGCCCAACTGAACATTAAAGGATGGATTACCCATCACATCAAATGAGATACCTGCCTGCAAAGTCCTGACACAATTCACAAACATTTCAATGGCTCTTCTACCGAATGGTTTAAGTTGTTCCAGAATTACCCTACTCAAAGAGAGGACGAAGTCTCTTAATGACTTTGTAGCATAGATATCTACAAAAAACGTGTAATATGATGATCTAATCTTATTATTGGCAAAACAGTGCATGATAAGCCCAGTTTTCCCCATTCTGCGCGGTGATATCAATGCCAGATTATTGCCATTTGTAATCTGATTTATCAGATCAGTGCTCTCAGTCTCACGATCGCAGAAGTATTCCGCTGAGACATAACCCGCCGTAATAAATGGATTGATTAGCTGTTTCATAGCTGTATATTCATCAATACGCAAAGATAATTATCATCATATAATAATCAAATGATTCCGAACGAATTAATGTGCAAATCGCAATTGTGCGTAGTCGCTTTGAACTCAATGTGGTCTTCCCGTTCTCTAAGCGTTTGTAATTCCTGAATCGTACTCAATGGGCGCTTAACTATAATCCTATCAGATAAATTCGTTGCTTACTGATTGATCTGCCAGATTTCTTCACATTCGTTTTTCGTCGAAACACAGCCGGCAGCACAAAACAATCACACTCTGACTTTGTCAGACAATGCCTACATTCCATGTCAGGCTTTTCAGGAAATGCCTCTGCAACCAATGGACGTTTGCCATAAAAGCAATACCTTTGAATCGTATTCCATAGAAAGAAGATTACTAAATACATGAGAACTGTACAATCAGGATTTATCACTGCCTTAGCAACAAAACCAGCCATCTTTTATTGGAAGAAACATTCGGATCGTTTTGACAAAACATCAGATAAAGTAGCTCTGTCATAATTAGTTCCTATGTTTGAAAAATGAGATGGTCAGGATTATATCGGCCAAACGGAGCCACCAGTAGCGGAGCAAATGAAGCCATTCTATCGCATACAAAAGCAAATTGGCCGTCATCCACGATTCTGTTTTATAATCTGTCAAAGATGAGCGTATGGCTTTGGGGAACGCTTGGAGGTTTTACTTGTTCAGACGAATAATGTCCTTAGGGTAGAGGACATCTCTTTCATTGCCAAAAGGTTGGTTTTTTAAAAATAATTTTGCTACAATCTTGTGATCCCTTGAAAACGGCAATCTTCCGGACTCAGCGGAGCATACGGTCCATCCTGTACTCAAAAATAACCGTGCCCGGTTCCAGTACCTCTAGCGTATACCACTGCCCCGCAGGAATGTTCACGCCAAACCGGCCACGTTTCGGGTCAAGCACCGCTTCTTCCATGAGAGCCCCTTCCTGATTGTAAAACATCACCCGGATACGCCCACGTACCAATATATACGTTTCGTCCGTATGCCTGTGGCGATGCACCGCACGTTTTTCAACCGCGTAGAGCAAGCCGAGGCAGCCAGTATCAGAGGTTTATGTTTTTTTATGCTTTCAGGCAACCGATTGGTACTACGATTACACCATCATCGCGTTTGTATGCAAATTGACCACCTGTAAGAACCATTTTAAAAGAGGGTTGACCTGCCTTATCCGTATCAATTCTTTTCTGGAGTTTTAACAGATTTACTGCACCAAGTTCTATGTCCTTGCTTCCTAATTTAACTTCTACAGGTGCCCAACGACCATCGTGGAGACGAATGACAATATCTGCTTCCAAATCGCTTTTATCATGATAGTGAAAAACATCACCGTCCAGTGCCTGAGCATAGATCCGCAAATCACGTGCTGCCAACGACTCAAACAGAAAGCCGAAATAGTTCATGTCGTTTAGAATGCTATCGGTGTTTGCATGCATTAAAGCAGCAGCAATAGACGGATCTACAAACTGACGTTTATCAGTTGTTCTGATGGCGGTTTTCGACCTTAATGAGGGCTTCCAGGCCGGGATATCTTCAATAACGAAAATGCGACGTAATGCATTGACATAGGTATACATGGTTGTATCTGAAAAGCCAATGTCGTTTGAACGTACATCGGCCAGAATGGTGGTAAGCGGAGCCAATGTAGAAATATTGCGTGCATACGAACGAAGAAACTGCCTTACCCTGGCCGGATTTCTTTCTACATCATCAACACGTTGAATATCCATATTGATGACAGCATCCACATAGTTTCTGGCCACTAAAGAATCACTATCGCCATTAATAACGGCTTCGGGCCATCCTCCCCTACAAATAATCTGAGCCAATTCAGGAATCGTCAGTGAGCTCTCGCCAAAAACGTCTGTTTCACCCGCGAATAGTTGGCTAAGTGAAACGCTTCCGTTCGATTCTTCCGATTCGAAAAGGCTCATGGGTCGCATAAGCATCCGTGAAATCCTACCAGTTCCTGTGTGTGCTGTCAGTCCATCTTTTGGAACAGCTGAGCCTGTAAGAATAAACAGGCCCCGTTCGCTTCGTTTATCCACCTCAAAACGTACCGCATCCCACAGCACCGGAGCCATCTGCCATTCATCCAGCAACCGAGGATTATCCCCAAGAAGTAGCCTTGATGGCATTGTTTCAGCCATTTTCAAATAACCCTGACTACGGTCAGGATCCTGCATATATAGGACACTTTTTGCTACCTGGCGAGCCGAACTGGTTTTTCCACACCATTTAGCTCCCTCTATCAGTACAGCACCCGAAGAAGCTAACTGTCTTTTCAACAGAGAGTCACCTATTCTTGAAAGATATTTTTCCGCCACAATTAACAATATTTATTCTTATGCAAAGATAAGCAAAATATCAATACTTGCGGAGTTGGCGAATTTTCACTTGCGGAGTTGGCGGATTTTCACTTGCGGAGTTGGCTTTCATCAAGGCATTTGCCAAAGCGTTTTTATGGAAAAGAATGTAAGGCAGTTGCCTAGTCGGTTAACGTCTTACATGACAAAAAATGACCAGAGATATTTGACATCTTGCCATACAATTAACTCAATTATACAAATTCACGGCTCTCCTAAATATTGATAAATCAATCCGACCTGTTTTGGGGTTAACAAATGACTATGCTTTTTGTAATTATTTTCAATCAGGACCTTTAAAAGATCAGGATCCTGGCTAATCCAAATAACCTTATCCCAAAAACATAGTTGCATTAACAGCCACGATACTATCAGAAAATTGTTGCGTGGTAGTATCGTTCGATAAGACAAATCCTTTTATAAGAGGCTTGTCCAAAATAATATTCAAATCCATAAAATGTCTGGCATCTGTTTTTGATACATGTTCTGCCATCTTAATCTCAAAAGCCAAATAACCTTGAGGCAGTTCTACCAACAAATCGACTTCTTTGCCATCAGCTGTGCGAAGATGGAAGAACCTGGCATCTAACATACTGTTTTTCGTTTGCTTATAGATTTCTGCAATCACAAGACTTTCGTATTCATGTCCTGTAATACCACCTCTCTTTTGTAACACCGCTTGCAAAACGCCATTATCCAGATAGTGAATCTTTGGAGCCTTCACCAACCTTTTCTTCTCGTTTCTATCCCATGCAGGCAGTATTATAGTCTGATAACTCATACTCAAATATTGAACATATCTTTGCACGGTCTTGGTAGTAACACCTATATCTTTTCCCACATCCGATGCATTAAAAAGTTGTCCGGTACGTATAGCCATGGCTCTCTGCAATTTGACAAAAGGCTCAAGGTCTCTGAATGAAGCCAGGTCACGAACATCACGTTCAAGATATGTTCTCACATAATTACGCAGCCATTCATATCTTTGATTTTCAGTCAACAGTTCTTCCGTTAGAGCAGGATAAGCACCAAACGTAAGATAGTGATTCCACGATTTCTGCTTAGCAGAATATTCAGGATCAAGTATTGCCGAAGGTAGGAAATCATTGACAACAGTAACATCAGTCATCACTTTTTGAAGAAGAGATTGTTCTACTGTGTCATGCCAATCTTCGGTCTTCAGTTCAGGCAGAGTAAGCGGGAAAAGCTCCATAATAACACATCTACCGGCCAAGCTCTCTTTAACCTGTTTCATAAGAAGTAACTGACTTGATCCCAGTAAAATATACTTTGTGTCAGTCCACTGATCGTAAACAGATTTAATACTCTCTATCAATGACGGTTCTTTCTGCACTTCATCTAGAGCAGCCTGTGGATATAAAGATTTCCACTGTGCGGAGGTCAACCTGGCATATTCCATTCTGGTAATAGGATCTTCAATTGAGATATACCTATATTGATTGAAACCACTCATTACCAAAGTCGTTTTGCCAGTTTGTCTTGCACCGGTAATCACCAAAATCCGTCCGAATTTTTGATTCGTTTGACTCAGGGCATAATTGATTATTTGTCTTGCCTTCATGAGGATATTGCTAATTCATGGCACAAAGATATAAATTATCACGTAATATTTGGAATGTAATTCCATTTTAACGCATAACTCACTTTTTTTATTAAGAATTGAAGTAATGTCACCCCATCAACCATTTCCAACAAACTATAAGACACCTGCATTTTCAGGAGACATTACGGCTTCAATAGATTTATCGGAGCCACAAAGACACCGTCTTCACGACGGTAAGCAGGGCCCACAGCCGTGAGGACAAGCAGAAACGAAGGTGTGTTTTCATCGCTCTTCTCCTCTATTTTTGCCCGTAACTTCTTCAGTGAGTAGGCGCCTGCCTCGACAAGGTCCTCACCTCCCAACTTAATCTCAACAGCACCCCAGCGACCATCTTCCAGGTGAATCACCGCATCACACTCCAATCCAGCATTATCCCGATAGTGACGAACCTCGCCTCGCAACGAGGAAACATAAACGGACAAATCCCTCACAGCAAAATCCTCGAAAAAGAGTCCGAAACTCGACAAATCACGTTTCAAATCCTCCGGACCAATCGATAAAGCCATACAAGCTATCGAAGTATCCACGAAATGCTTAGTCGGAGTAGAACGGATCGAAGTTTTGGAACGGATACCCGGGTTCCATGCCTGCAAATCTTCTACGATGTATAAGTCTCGAAGAGCCTCCATATAATCATCGAATGTTTTCGGATCCATCGTTCTTTCGTTAATCTGCTTCACATCCTCTATAATCGTCGATGCCGTAACCTCCGTTGAGATATGACGCGCATAACTACGCAAAATCATCCTTAGCACCTCCGGCTTTTTGCCACGGAAGCGCTCATTGTCGCTATTCTCAAAAAGAAAGAGGCTGTTGTAATAGTTTTTCGTAATCTCTAAGGCAATCCCCTTGTCAGAAAGCACAGAAATAGGCCAACCGCCTCTGCAAAGAAGAAAAGCCACATCGTCGATCATAAATGCCTCATTCAAATCGGTTTTAAATGCCTTTCCACCATCGAAAAGATCAGCCAACGAAACCGTTCCTTTCGATTCACCGGATTCATATAGCGACATCGGTCTCATCTTAACAGGAGTAATCCTGCCTGCACCGCTATGGTGCACCTCAGTCTTGTCTGCAGGAGTGGAACTGCCTGTAAGAATGAACTTGCCGAACTCATAGTTAAAATCCAGGTTATCCTTCACCTGATTCCAGATATCCGGCACAGTTTGCCATTCGTCAATCAGACGAGGCGTTTCCCCGTCTAACACAGCCTTTGGATCCAACTTCGCCAAAGCAATCACTTGCTTGGTGTTCAGCTTGATAAAGCTCTTCTGATAAAGCATACAGGTCGTTGTCTTGCCACAAAACTTTGGGCCAGCTACGACAATAGCACCCGAAGTCATTAACTTTCGCTCTATCTCGCTTTCAATCAGCCTCTTATAATACATAGGCACAATTTTAACCTAAATTCGCGTCACAAGATATAGAAATTC
>JAUZOU010000161.1 GCA_030706285.1 Bacteroidota bacterium | reverse complement strand
TAATTATACCTTTCAGTCCGGACTTTCATGCTTTGTTGCAAGCATATTGTATTCGGTACAAATTTACGGAGACTTTGGCGGGTATTCTTTAATGGCTATTGGAGCAGGAAAGATATTGGGATTCAATCTGACAAACAATTTTAACCGACCGTATTTTTCCACAAGCGTCACTGATTTTTGGAGACGTTGGCATATATCATTATCAACCTGGCTAAAGGACTATATTTATATTCCTTTAGGAGGCAGCCGTTGCAGTAAACCTCGTAATTACTTCAATATTTTTATTACGTTTTTAGTTAGTGGCATATGGCATGGGGCAAATTGGACATTTATCATATGGGGCATTCTTCATGGTTTCTTTCAAATAATTGAAAAAATGTTTGGTCTACAAAAAGCCAACTATAAAGGTGTAATAAGAGGGGTACGGATATTGATTACATTTTTAATAGTAAATCTTTTGTGGATATTTTTCCGTATGCCGAATCTATCAGATGCGATCCATTTCATTGGTAAAATGGTGACAGACTTTGGCAATTGGAATTTATTCTTACCTAATAGATCTGATCCGTTATTTATTTTATTGGGACTTTCGATACTGTTTATCAAGGAAGTATCTGACGAATTCTTTCCAGCTAAAATACATTTCTTTAACAACCGGAAATTGTACATAAGATGGTCTGCGTACGCCATTTTATTAGTGATAATCTTGCTGACAGGTGTTTTTGATGCGAGCCAGTTCATTTATGTGAATTTTTAGAAAAATGAAAAAATTTGTAATCCGAATCGTTCTATTTTTGGTCATTGCATCTGTCATTGATGTTTGCGTTGGTTATTGCTTTGCTTTTTTGCAACGTGGAGCGAAAGGCGGTGATACGCTAAAAGACAACTACATATGCCGTCAAACGAAAGAAGACATATTGATATTCGGATCTTCCAGGGCAATACATCATTACAATCCGATAATCATTCAGGATTCTCTTCATTTATCTTGCTACAACTGTGGACAGGATGGTAATGGAATTATCCTTATGTTTGGAAGGTATAAGATAATAAGCGAACGTTATCATCCTAAAATTATTATCTATGACGTCTGTGATGGTTATGATTTATTGGTTGGAGAAGACAATCATAAATATTTAGCGTATTTAAGGCCATATTATAATGAATGCAAGTCTGTTGATTCAATATTTTGGAACATTGATTATACAGAAAAATATAAAATGTTCTCAAAAATGTATCAATACAATTCTAAATTCATTCAACTTTTAGGAGATTATTTACATCCAATGCAAGATCTTGGTTTTAATGGGTTCAGGCCATATAAACAAACTATGAATTATGAACCAAAGATTAAAAATGATATCAGAAAAACCACCTATAGCTATGATTCATTGAAATTAACCTATTTTAAGGAGATGATTAAAATGGCCAAAGGAAAGACCATTCTAATTTTTGTTGCTTCTCCTGCTTACAAAGCGACAGACTCAAGAGTTTTTGCTCCGTTAAAAGAAATTTGCAAGCAGAATAATGTTTCATTTCTAGATTATTATTGCGATCCTGAAATTAGCACAAATAGAATGTACTTTCAAGATCCAAGTCATTTAAATGGTACAGGTGCTGATGCATTCACAAAAAAAATTATACCCCAAATAAGATTCATTTTAAATTCTGATGCATTCTAATTTAAACAGCGTTATCACAAGCCTTGTCAATATTTGCTCACAGCCCCCATTTTTCCAGCAAACAAAATAACACCAGTGCCTTTTTCACGGATTAGAAACAGAAATGGTTTGTTGACAGTAACTTGAGGAGGAATCGAAGTAGCGACAATTTCGGTTGAAGTAACGGCAGCGGCTTTTGTTCCCTCTTCGGTGACCTCGATGTAGGTTTTATGAAGAACCTTGGAGATTAGAATCTCCCAGTCGCTAATGTTGGAAAAATCGGCTTGATCGGTAAAGGCCTGAGGCATTCCCATCGCTATTAGTTCATCATTCAGTTCAAATTTACATTCCTCCTTAAAGCGGGGCAGGCCGATCTCCACAAAAGCCGAATCAAGATGGGCCAACACGGTGTTCAACTGTGAAGGCGTGAGGTAATCAAGCACCTGCGACGTTGTCTTTCCTTGGTTCGGCAAAATAAGAGTCATACTGAACGTACCGTTTCCATATGGCAAGTCGACATATTGGGCATACGGATCGTAACGATAGAGCACTTTCATGGCTTTGTTCATCATATTAACCGGAACAGCCGTACCGGCCTCGGTCGTAAAATTTGCCAAACGTGTTTCTTTCGGATCGAATTGTATCGTCCAGATACCTTTAAAATAAAGAGCATTAATCAAATACATGACCGCATTTTCAGGTATCTCATCAATAATGGAGGAAATCAGATGGTTCGTTTTGCTATCACACCAATTGTTGATGGTCGTCACGGCTGAAGGCGACGCAAAATCAAGCGGTTGAATTTCTGCTTTAAAATAATTTTTGTTGACATCCAGAAAGGACTGTTTGACAGAAAAATTCTTCTTATACCAAATGGAATTAGCCAGGCTAAGCTTGGTTTTGGAATCGGCCTGTGGCAGCGAATCGATTAATATCTGGTAATATTGGTTGATTTCATCCACTGTCATGCCTTCCATCTGTAGGGCTTTTTCCATTTCCGTCCTGGTTGTACCGGCAGCTCCGTTCCAGACCATACCCAGACACATGCTGACACTTAACGGAGAAATAAAGACATTGGTTTTGTTCGTTTCAGTGATGGTTTTCTTTAATAGATCCAGCGAAAACGCATTATCCTGACTGACACGCTTTTGCAGTTCGCTCCGAAGCTGGATGGTACCACCGTCGCCCGTTTGGGGCTTTCCATTGGCCACTTCTTCACATCCGGTACACCCGGAAAAAATGGCCAGCATAAAGATCATACAAGACAATATCCATTTCATATAGTTAATGATTTTAGGTGATAATTGAACAAGCAAATGACTTACCCGTTTTTAACGTTCATCCTGATAAAAATGTTTGCCGAAACAGGCAAATTGTCCAATCGGTTGTCCGTTTCGGTTATGAACCAGCACCAAATATCGTAACAATTTTTTATTATTTATTCATTAGCGAACTACTTTTTGTATCAGCGTTGAAGGTGTACAAACCACTACAACTAAATTGGAAGCAGCGTTGAACAGTCTTTACTAAAAAAAATATCCTGCAGGAGAAAAGGCGACATACTGACCGCCGTTTTTCTTCCGTTTACCCGCTCATCATCGTAGAAAGCTCGTAATATCGGTATTTTTGATGGTATTCTTATCAGCCTACTACGATGAATCGATCAAAGTTAACGACAATTGGTGTGATTGGATGCCTGTCTATCATCCTTATGAGTTGCGACCTTTCTGAAACGGCCGTTCCGGACGCTGACAGTTCCAAGAACAGCACCATTCAGGAAGATTCGGCTGATTATGTATGGAACGAATCGGATGTGATACCCATTACGCTGGCTGATAAGGCTTCCGCTATAGCCGGAACAGGAGCGAGCATTTCGGGCAACGTCATTACCATCACCCAACCAGGGACGTATAGCCTGACAGGGATGCTATCCAATGGACAGGTCATCGTCAATTCGAATGATTCAGGCCTGGTCAGGCTTCTGTTAAAAGGGGTCAACATCACGACCGCAACCAGTGCTCCGGTTTACATTAAAAAGGCTACCAAGGTCATCATTGTGTTGACAGATTATTCTAAAAATTACCTGACTGACGGTTCAAGTTACGTCTATGACAATGCCACTGAAGAAGAGCCCAATGCAACTTTATTCAGCAAGGAAAATTTGACGATTTACGGAAACGGAGCCCTCACGGTCACAGGCAAGTTCAACGATGGTATCTCGAGTAAAGACGGCTTAATCATCCGGGGAGGAACGTTAAATGTAACAGCTGCTGATGACGGTATCCGGGGAAAAGATTACCTGTACGCCGCCGGATCGGACATCACGGTCAATTCCGTTGGTGACGGGTTGAAATCCGATAAAGAAGATGATTCGGCCAGGGGGTATGTCATCATCGACTCAGGCACCTTCAACATCACATCCGGCAGCGATGGAATTTCGGCCAAAACCAATTTGACCATCAATGACGGCACCTTTAACATCACTTCAGGGAAAGGAAGCAACTATACCATCAGCTCCGACGCTTCAGCAAAAGGCTTAAAAGGACTAACCTCGCTGACTATTAAAAACGGCACCTTTAACATCAACTCGTCCGATGACTGTCTCCATTCGAACGGCAGTTTGTCTATTGCCAACGGCTCCATGACTCTCTCTTCGGGTGATGACGGGATGCATGCCCCTACTGCCATTACAATCAATGATGGAGACATTACCATCGCCAAATCCTATGAAGGTATTGAAAGCAAACTCATCACAGTGAATACCGGGACAATAAACGTTACTGCCAGTAACGATGCCATCAACGCAACTGCCGGCACGACAGCAGGTGGAACCGAGCAGAATGACGGAAGTTATTTATATATCAAGGGGGGCACTCTGATTGCCAGCTGCGCAAATGGAGATGCAATCGATAGTAATGGAAACATCGTGATGACCGGAGGCACCGTCCTGGCACATGGTCCAACGTCACAGCCGGAAGAAGCAGTCGATTTTAACGGATCATTTATCATGAACGGCGGCTTCTTTATCGGAGCCGGTCCCAACACCAACATGATCAAGTCCAGCAGCACCGCTTCCTCTCAATCCAATCTTTCCGTTTACTTCTCCGGCACGTCGGGAAATGGCGGTTTTAGTGGCGGTGGTAGCACAAGCGGTTCGTCCCTCTCGGCTGGGACTCTTTTCCACCTGCAAGATGCCAGCGGCAACAACCTGGTCACGTTCAAGCCAGCCAGGGCCTATTCCTATATCCTGTTTTCTTCATCAGCCCTGAAGACGGGCTCAACGTATTCGATTTATACAGGTGGCAGTTGCACCGGAATACTAAACAATGGATTATATACCGGAGGAACTTACAGTAATGGAACCTTGAAGAAAAGCGTCACGCTTTCTACTTCAAGCACTGTTAATACAGTTTCACTCTGATAACTACGAGTAAAGGATTGCCATTCTCGTCAATGACACGATAGCCAACAGATTGATGGGTCTAATTAAGCCACCTCCTGCTTTGCAGAAGGATTTTTAAGTCTTATTAAATATCCGGCTATTCGTTAAAGGGAATCGGCTTATCAGATTTTCTTCTGAAAACCGTTCTGAAAACAATGTCAATGTCCATCCAGAAATTCCATTTGTCAATGTAATCGATGTCATACTTGACACGTTGTTCCATCTTATACAGCCTGTCGGTTTCTCCATGCCAGCCGTTGCACTGGGCCCAACCGGTTATCCCGGGTTTCATAAGATGACGTTGCAAATAATTATCGATGGCTGCAGAATAGATTTCCGTATGTTTCAACATGTGAGGCCTAGGACCGGCTACGGACATGTCACCTGCCAGCACATTGAAAAACTGAGGCAGTTCATCCAAATTGGAGTCTCTGAGTCGACGGCCTAATTTCGTTATACGACTATCCGATGCACTGGCCTGCTTGACATCGGCTTGATCATTAACGGCCATACTCCTGAATTTCAAACAAGTAAATGTTTTATTATTCAGTCCTGTCCGTTTTTGTTTGAAAATAATGGGTCCTTTAGAGTCTTTATAAATAACAATAGCCAACAACGGAGTGATCCATGATAATCCGAAAATAATAACCAACAATGAAAAGACAATATCAAACAGTCGTTTACAGATTAAGCCCAATTGCTTTTTCGTGGATATCGGCTGTGCTCTCCTGACATTCAACCGGTGAATCGATTTCCAACATCCAGTCTTATACAAAGGTGCCTCAGCTGGATATAACCACAGTTCAACGCCCATTTTGTTGCAACAGGTTTGAACAGAGAGTAGTTGATCGCTCAACAGCTGCTCTTCGGCAAAAACGAACTGAATGTTCAACCGCTTGATGGCTGCGGCAAGATCATCAGAAGTTCCTGCCTGCCTGACAGTTAAGTCCGCTTGTGGAATATACAGGCAACCTAGCGCTGAATTCGTCTGAACCAATGATTTTAGCAACGATTTGTTCTTTGAACCGCCCAGCAACATAGCCCGGCGGCCATATTTCCCCAATTTTTTATCTGTCCGTTCCAGATACGAGTCAATGCCATAAGCAGTAACAAGTCCCATCAGCAGCAAGATAAGCATGCTGTAAAAGAAATTGGTATCGACAACCAGGTGCTTTAATCCGGAAATCAAGTATTGGAACAAAACGCTAAACAGCGTAAAGACAGCCAGTCTGGCAATAAAAATAATGAACCGTTTTAGGTAATTCCTCTTCAATAACAAAAAGTCGACCCCAAGCAACATCAATGTCAATACCCATGAAACATTGAACATCAACCATGGACATAGCGGAAAAACCGGATCACCCTCTCTGTAACCGCTTGTCAGAAAACAGAACAAAACGTACAGTAAATTCAGCATCAAAAGACCGGAGACAGAAGGCCTTGCCTTAAGGCGATTATCAAAAAGACTCATTAAGATTCTATATTTTCCAGCTTATTTGACTGTTTTTCTTCAACGAACTGACGAACGCTATCAATAAAGGCTTTTTCACTAAATTTTTCAGCGTGTTTGCGTATAAAGGAAGGATTGAATTCAAGCGTTTCGAATTGATTGACAGCCTCTACTATAGCATCAGGCGTTTGTTCATAAAAGAAAAGAGATGTTGCTTGCTCACTGTTACCTTCATAAGGTATTGTCGTATAGGTCACTCCACCTTTTCCATAAGCAATGACCGGCCTTCCGGAGGCATTAGCCTCAATAGGAACCAGACCGAAATCTTCTTCCTGTGGGAAAATCAGTGCTTTGCAATTGGC
>JAUZOU010000160.1 GCA_030706285.1 Bacteroidota bacterium | reverse complement strand
GACTGAATGATAAAAACGCGTCTGTCAAACAAACTACAAAAAGTGCTTCTGCCGGCATTTCTACGTCAATGGTCCTGTTTAACGGATTCAAAGTCAAAAACACCATTGACGCCCAGCGCTTTTCATTACAGGCCTCGTCTGAAGAATTGAAAAAGGCGAAGGAAGATATGGCGGTAAACATCGCATCAGCCTATTTGCAAGTGCTTTACAACAAAGAGTTGTATGCGATTGCAGAAGAGCAGGTCGATCTGAGTCAAAGCCAGGTTACCCGTTCAGAAACCATGGCCTCTCTCGGAAAAATACCGGAAGGTCAGGTATATGAGGCCAAGGCGCAGTTGGCCAAAGATAAATACAACGCCACCGAGAGCAAAGCGACATTGGACCTGTCTTTACTGGAATTGTCCCAAATGCTGGAGCTTAAAGATTGGAAAGATTTCGACATTGTCGTACCGAACATCGACATGACCTCACTGGCACTTATGATTCAGCCGGCAGACGAGGTTTACACGTATGCCGTCGCCAATAAATCGGATGTAAGATCCTCAGAATACAAGTTGAAGAGCAGTGAAAAGAACCTGAATGTCACAAAAGCGGGCTTATATCCGAGTGTTTACCTCGGCGCGAACTATTCAAACCGTTATTATTCCGAGCAATCCAATCTGAATGGTACCAAAGCCAATTTGGGAGACCAGTTGAACGTCAACGGAGGCACGGCCATCGGACTTAGCGTCAGTATCCCGATCTTCAACCGGTTCGATACCAAAAACAGCATCCGGATATCCAAAAACGAAGTCGAACGAGCCAAACTCGAAGTGGAAAATACGAAGAAGACGTTGTACAAAGAAATCCAGCAGGCCTGGTTTAACGCGACAAAAGCCTCGGAGAAATACGTTTCCTCAATGGAAACGGTAAAGAATTCCGAAGAAGCGTTCCGCTTTGCTGAAGAAAAATACAACAACGGGCGGGCGACCATTTATGAATATAATGAAGCAAAAATAAATCTTGCCACGGCAAAATCGAACCAGCTTCAGGCAAAATACAATTATTTGTTCAGTGTTAAAATCCTTGATTTCTACAAGGGTGATCCGTTAAAACTATGAACAAAAACCGATTCTCATAGATGAGTTTTTGTTAATAGATAGAGGGGAAGAAGGCTGTCCGTGAGGTCAGCCTTCTTTGTATTTTCAGAATGTTCCAGCATGGAGGGAGAAGCGGATCAATCTACAAATCCTTCAGGATACTGCATGGTCAGGCAATGCAGCGATCCGTTTTGCCGGATCAGGGGCAAACAATTGACCGGGATGATTTCCCGATCGGGGAAAGCTTGCTGCAGAGCTTTAATGGCCAGTTCGTCCTTTGGAGCATCATAAACGGGTGCCAGCACGGCACCATTGAGAATTAAAAAATTGGCATAGGTCGCCGGCAACCTGCACCCTTCATGAAAAACAGGATCAGCCACCGGCAAGGCGATCAACCGGTACGATTTTTCCTGAAGTGTACGAAACGTACGCAATTCCTTTTCCATCAACACCAGTGCTTCGTATTGTTCATCTTCCGGATTACCGGGCGCTACATAGGCAATGGTTTCGGCATCACAAAAACGAGCCAAGGTATCAATATGGCTGTCTGTGTCATCACCCACCAACTTGCCATGATGAAGCCAAAGCACTCGTTTCAGCCCAAAAAATGATTTCAGGGATTGTTCGAGAATAGCCTCATCAGTTATGTCATTACGATTGGCTGACAGCAAACATTGAGCAGTTGTCAGCAACGTTCCTTTACCATCGGTCTCGAGGCTGCCTCCCTCCAGCACAAAGGGCTTAAAAGATTTCAGCAACACCTGTTGATTGAAAACACCCTTTTGATAAAGTCCGCGCGTAATCTGATTATCAAGATTGGCTGGAAATTTCAGTCCCCATCCGTTGAAAGTAAACTCACAAAGTAGGGGTTTCCCGTCTGCAAAAACAGACAAACCACCGTGATCACGCGCCCATGTGTCATTGGTCGGAAGCTCGGCCAACACCAGCCGCTGGTTATCGACCGGGCCAAGTTGTGAACGGACAGTCGCCGCATCAGCACAAACCACGATCAGCTTTTCTCGTTTCAGCACTTCTCTGGCAATTGTGACAAAACAAGGGACAACCTCATCGAGCATAGCTGCCCAATCGGTTTGTTCATGAGGCCATGTCAGTTGGATGGCCGATTGTGGGTACCATTCAGGAGGGAAAAAAAGTTGTTTCATCCGGTTTGCCATTGAACAATTAGCCGGCAGACTTGCCGGAGGCTCAGGGCAAAGGTAGTGTTTTCGGTGAAAGTGATGAAACCAGAAATGGATTAAGCGTATTTGACAATAATTGTTTTGATGATTTTGCCGACGTTTTCTTCAACGTCTGTTGTCTTTTCCAGTTCGTTCACGATTTCTTTGATCTTGACGAGCTCGATACCATCAGCTTCCTGTTCGAACAAATCCTGTACAAAATGCTCGTAGACATCATCAGCTTTGTTTTCGATGTCATGAAGTTCATCACAATAGGTATTGATCTTTTTGGCCGTTCGCTTCAGTATTTCCAGCTCATCCACCGCTTTTCCGATACAAACAGCCCCATCATGAATCAGATTTGCCAATTCGACGGCCTGATCAGGTACTTTCTTGGGATTATATAAGACCAACCGTTTCGCACAGCTGTTGATGCTATCGGTTACATCATCCATATAGCCCGCCAGCCGGTTGATGTCCTCCCGGTCGAAAGGGGTGATGAAGGTCTTGTTCAGTTCTTCAAAAATCAGGTTCGACAATACATCACCCTTCTTTTCCTCCTCTTTGATCCGTTTAAAATAGCCGGGAGCGGTGGCGTGATCGTAATTCTTTATAAATTCGACCATCAAATCGGATGCGACCAGCATGACACCCGACATTTCCTTCAAAACAGGAAAGAAGGTCGTTTCCTTTTTAAGATGACGTTTAAAAAAAGGTCTTTTCATTTCAGGCAATTTTATCAAAGGTAACAAACTTTTGGCGACAGTATCCGGTTAAAACCGGGTACCAAAAAAGTAGTAGATAAAAGCGGCGATCGCGGCACTAACCGGGATGGTCAACAACCAAGCCGTCATCAGACTTCGGGTCACACCCCAACGAACAGCCGATAACCGTTTGACAGCGCCCACACCAATGATCGCTCCGGTGATGGTATGCGTCGTACTGACAGGGACTTTCAACGCTTCTGACAGATACAAGGTCAGTGCGCCAGCCGTTTCTGAAGCCACGCCTTCTATTGGTGTCACTTTGGTGATGCGCGTGCCCATCGTTTTAATGATTCTCCAGCCACCCGACATCGTGCCCAGCGATATGGCCGTGAAACACCCGAAAGCGACCCAATCCGGCATATCACCTATTGAATGGATGCCCCAGTCAATCCCATCCCGTTTATAGGCAGCATAAAGAGCGGCTGCAATAATACCCATGACCTTTTGAGAATCGTTCAGCCCATGTCCGATACTGAACAAACCGGACGAGACCAATTGCAGATGACTGAACCATCTGTTGGCCTTATACGGCTTCGTCTTTTTGAAAATATTGAGAATCAGTATGTAAATAAACGAAGAGATAATCATACCGATCAAAGGAGCCAGCACAATGAATGAGGCAATCTTCAGAATGACATCGCCTTTGATGGATTCAAATCCGTTTGATTGATAACCGCTGGCAATAATAGTACTCATAATGGCAGCTCCGGCAAAGCCACCGATCAGTGTATGAGAGGAGGATGAAGGAATACCCAGCCACCAGGTAGCCAAATTCCAGATGATGGCAGCGACAATTCCGGAAAAGATAATCGGCAATGTGATGTATTGTTCGACCACCGTTTTTGAAACCGTATTGGCAATTCCGAATTCGCCGATGATGTATTTTGCGATAAAAAAGGCTACGAAATTAAAAAACGCAGCCCATATGACAGCCTGAAAAGGGGTAAGCACTTTGGTCGATACGATAGTGGCGATGGAATTCGCCGCATCGTGAAAACCATTGATGAAATCAAAAATAAAAGCCAGGACGATGATGACGATCAGTAAGCTTAGCATAGATTATTGATTATATGCATATGATAACACTTGATAAAGGGAATTGTTTTCGATGGCAAAGGTCGGCAACAGGTATTACAATTCCGTTACAGGTTTGTGACAAATACATGTTCCGGTTGAAAAAGGCATGACGCGCAGCCAGCCTAAAAGGCCGACAGATTGTAAAGCGTCATTTATCGGACAAATGCATGAAAAGTGAAAAAAATCCTGTAGTTTTGGACCGGATTTAATGTGCCATGCAATACATAGACACCATACCACTATATTTCCATACACCTTTACACCGAATCAGATGGATACCAAGTTAAAAAAAATCAATCGGGCAAGAAGATCCATTTTAAAAAAGCTGACTAAAGGCATTGGCTCGACCGGTGCCCACAAGCAAACAGGTTCCATCCATAAAGAAACGATTAAACGGATTTTAATCTCCCGCCCGAACCACAGGCTGGGAAATCTGCTACTGATCACCCCACTTGTACAAGAAGTTGCGGAGACCTTCCCTTCCTGCCGGATCGATCTGTTTGTCAAAGGAAACGTTGCTTCCATTGTCTTCAAAAACTACGAGAACATAGACCGTATCATTGTGCTGCCGAGAAAACACTTCAAACACCTGTTCCAATACATCGGGGGATGGCTGAGATTAAAACAGAGGCATTACGATATGGTCATCAACGTCGTCGGATTTTCATCATCAGGAAGATTGTCGACGAAATTCGCAAGGGGAACGTATAAATTTTATGGCGACGATGACTTTAACCTTCAATCGAACTATGCCGATTATCCGCAAATTGCGAAAAGGCCTGTGTACAATTTCAGACGTTATTTGTCCCAGCTTGGTCTTGCAGGCACTACAGACGCCATGCCTTTCATGGACCTTAAGTTGTCCGAAGCAGAACTGCTTCAGGGAAAGGAACGCCTTCAAACCATGATTCCTCAGAAAGAAGCGCAAACTATTTGCCTGTATACCTTCGCTACAGGGGCCAAATGCTATTCGGAATCATGGTGGATGGACTTTCTTGACAGACTGAAAACAGAATACCCCAATTTCAACATACTGGAAGTCTTGCCGGTTGAGCATGTCTCGAAAATCAATTTCAAAGAACCCTCGTATTATAGCAGGGATATCCGCGAAATGAGTGCCGTTATCGCCAACACCAGCATTTTCATCACGGCAGACTGTGGTGTCATGCATTTAGCTAGTGCCTCAGGAACGCCCACTATAGGCTTCTTTTCAGTCACTACGCTGGAAGTTTATGAGCCGTATAATCCGGGCAGCAAAGGATTAAATACGGAAAACCTGACGTTGGATGACATTTTCAAAGAAATTCATTACGTACTGGACAAGTAACCTGCAGGCGAGATTAAGGCTTTTCTTTTGTACCGACTCCATTGCACCGGACCAAGATTCGAGTCCTGGCAATTGATAGCCGGTAGGCTAAACTAAGATTTTCCTCCAGCCTGTTCCTCCAATATCTTAAGCCTGTAACCAACACCCGGTTCCGTTAACAACAGTTTCGGAATGGAAGAATTCTCTTCGATTTTTTTACGTAGCTGTGCGACGTGGACGCGCAATAGCTGATAATTGTCCGGATAATAAATACCCCAAATCTCCTTGATGATGAAACGATGGGTCAATACCCGTCCGGCATGTTTGATCAATAAGGCAAGAATGGAATATTCCATGGAAGTCAGCTTGATTTCCTCGTCTCCTACTTTTACAATTCTGGTGGACTGATCAACAAGCAATTTTCCTGACCTGAAAACAGGTGAATCATCTGTTTTGGTGGTTCGTCGTAGGCAAACACGAATCCTGGCAAGTAACTCTCCGGTATTGAACGGTTTGGTTATATAATCATCCGCACCACCGTCCAACGCCTGAATCTTAGTTTGTTCTTCATCCTGGACTGTCAGCACGATAACAGGCACGGAAGACCATTCCCTCAGCTGAGTCAAAACGGCCAATCCACCATGATCGGGCAGTCCCAGATCAAGCAGAATAACATCCGGCCGGTTCATTGCCGTTGATAGCAAACCGTCCTTGCCGTTTTCTGCTTCAAGCACTTTATACTCATTCGATTCCAGTGCGATGGTAAGCAGACGTCGAATCTGAGGTTCATCATCAATGACAAGGATTTTAAACTTGTTGTCCTGCATCTGATTGAATACTAGTTAACAATATAAGAAACCTAAGCCCTCCATCCTGTTTGTTTTCGGCAAAGATCTGCCCACTATGCGCTTCAACGATAGCCTTCGTGATGGTCAAACCGAGGCCGGAGCCCCCACTTTTTGAACCTGGAACGCGGTAAAATTTGTCGAAGATCTTTTTGACAGCGTCTTCCGGAATCCCAGGTCCATTATCGGAAATTTCTATCGCCACTTGTTTATCCGTGGTTCTGAAAACATGAATATCGATGACACTGTCAGGTGGCGTATACATAATAGCATTCCGCAAAACATTGATAATGGCCTGCTTGAACCAATTGATATCGATACGGACCATGGGCAATTGTTCATCAACCGTCAGCTTGATGACTTGCTTATACGGTTCATCCGAAAGCTCGTTCAGGATGGTTCCCATCAGATCATCAACCTCATAGAGCTGTAAATTTAGAGATAAGTAACCCGATTCGATTCTGGACATGTCCAAAATATTTTCAACCAGAATATTCAGACGCATGGATGCCGTATTCAGTTCCTTACAGATTTCGCGTCTAAACACCGGATTGGAGGCTGTCTTCTCATCATCCATGGCTGAAACGGCCGTCGTAATGACCGAAATAGGCGTCCGTAATTCATGTGAAATGCTATTCAGAACAATCTGAAACAATTTCTGGGATTCT
>JAUZOU010000016.1 GCA_030706285.1 Bacteroidota bacterium | reverse complement strand
TGGTATCAGGTCGTTTGTTACATATACAGGGACGTTGAAATGATAGGTCGTCGTAGCTACGGAGCCTCCAGAGGTTACACGCAGGAAGATCAACGTACATTCCAGGCAGGAATCCAATGATGCGATGGAAAGCGTATCGCTTAAGTCGGCCACTTTCGTACCGTAACTGTCCAGATGGTAGGTCAGCGTATCAATCTTCAGCGTGTCGTTCCCCACCACCCATTTGTAGATGCGTTTGGCGTCAACACTCTTTCCAGACAGCGAATTCGGTGTGGCATAAATCTTCACCTTCGAACCTTTGGGCGTAGACATACTGGTCGTACTGACAGCTGCATTCGAGTTCAAGGCAATGTAGGGGTCCACATCAGCCACATCCACTTTGAACTCCTGAGTGATGATGCTTCCGGCATGATTTGTCATAGTCACCCGGTAGAAAGCTCCGGTTGAGACGTTGGTCAGGTCCAAGGTGGATGCCGTACTGGACAGCGCATTCCACACACTGCTTGTCAGTGTTCTCTTTTCCCACTTCCAGCTACGGACAGAGTTGCCTTGCTTGTACGAAATGCCAAGCGTCACATTGGCATACTTCTTCACATAGGTGGCAGAATCATAGTATGTTGTGTAGTCACTAATGTAATACGGTTTGGCAACACCGGTCCAACCCTCTCCCTCCACATGCAGGGAAAACATCTGCGTGCTGACAGCACCGGCGGCGTTCTTGTAACGGGCACGAATAATGCGGGATTTAGTAAGCTTGACCTCACGTTCGCGGGTCGTGCAAGTGCTGTCGTCATCCCAGGTCCATAGGCCGGTATCGGTGGAACCGTCCATAATGGTGGGGCTTAACCGAACTACCGATCCGGACAGAATATTGCTCAATTCATTTGTAAAAATGGAATCTCCACTGGCAAGTGCTTTCGACCACTCTTCAGAATATTTGTATTGGCCCATTTTATTGGAGAGAGAAGAACCAGAAACCATCTTGATTTTACCCCTCAAAACGGTGGGATGAACCGTCGCACTGTCTTGGTTGAACATTAAATCACCAAAACCACACAAGTCGCTGTAATTAAAGCGCGAGTTTACTCCTGCGCCCCATTCCACACCCCATGGCCAGGAATCAACAGTCTTTTGATGTGCCTTCTTAGCATAAGGCATCTTCAAACCCATACGGTTGGCATAGTGATTGACTGCCATTTGATATATAATAGCTCCCGAGCGACCTGCATACGAAATGGAAGGCTGATAGGCGTCACAACCACTCCAAGCCATGTTTGGATAATTTTTCATAAAAACGGAATCGTTGTCATCTGCACCGTTGAAACCCGCAGTATATTCAACTCCACCAGCCATGGCTTGATTGCACCAACCATAAGCATTGTCGCCCTGATTCCAAGCCTGTTCCAACGTCTGAAGCTGGCAGCCCAATGCTCCCTGGCAATGAGGTTGATCACGTGTACTTTCCTGATTTTGATACAGAAAGCCGAGTGGGGATTCATAACGTGTCTTGATGCCATTGGTAGCCAACTGGGCATTGATTTTTTCGGTATCCCATTTATAAACCAGATAACCAAAACCGCTTCCAACCATATCTTCAGCGATGGAACAGTTTTGATCACTTTGTTTGAGGTAATACATGGCCTCATTATAAATGAAGGGGTCGTCCAGATATATGCCAATGGCCTGTAGGGAGCATGCGTTTCCGGTATTCCAGTTGCTTTGATAATGAGAGGGGCAAGTTCCGTTTTGTGCCCAAAGGAAACCCTGAATGGCACTGTACCAGACATCATAAATCCATTTCTTGAAATTGTCCTGTTCTTCGGCAGACCATCCTGGAAAATCGCGTAACAATTCTCCGGCATTGGCGACCTGCCATCCCTGAAAACAACCAACAAGTGCAAAATTGGAATTACCGCCGATCGTTTTAATCTTCTTGACGTATTTATTAAGCAAACCAACTGCATGCTTTGCAAGCGTTTCAGCCTTTAATCTTTCAGCGGGTATGCTGCTGTTGTGTTTCATTGCCCAATAGAGTGCCTGTATATAACACATTCCAAAATCACGTTCGCTGTGGGCAAAATTTCCACCACTATCGCGGATAATCGCATCGCCACTGATGGCAGTAATCCAACCGTCTCCTAAATTCGATAGAAGCCAATTGTCGTTAAAACTGTTCCATGCCTGGGTGATCCGGGGATGATCACCAGCTGCCAGCTGAGCATTGATACGGTCAAAATCCGCTTGCGTATGAAGGCAACCGGGATGGATAAATTGAGCCCTAGCAGATAAGCTCATCGCAAAAGCGACTGCAAACAATACAATCTGTAATCTTATTTTCATGAATCTATCGTATTTCGTTCAAGCACACTGATGTTCACACAAATGAAGTTGCATTTTTGTTGATGCTTCTTTTAATTCGTCTTCCACTATGCGTGTTGAGATGTTCAATAATTCAGCCGCTTCCTCATAGCTTTTTCCAAGTAAACGAACCAACTCAAAACAACGGCGTGTGGTTTCATTCATCATGTCCATTAGCCGAATCACCATCTGTTCAAGTTCCGGATCAAAGTGACCGGTCGGAAGCGTCGATTCCAAAACAAATTCGTGCAAATGATCCACTTCAGTCGTTGAAGAAGTTTGTTGGAGAGCGTTGAATTCGACAAATTCATGCCGAAGGTAGTCCATGCATTTCTTGCGGACCGTGACAAAAAGGAATGAACATAAATTCTTATCAGGATCAATTTCATTTCTCATTTCCCAGATGCGGAGCATCGCATCTGAAGCAATATCCCGGGCAGACTCCTTGTCAAAAACCAATGAGTTGGCATACCGGAATGCCTTGTTGAAATTTTCAGTATAGAAATCCTCAAAAAAGGAGTCAATGATTTTCATGGTAGTATTTTGCAAAAATTCAGGTTCGCAAAAATACCCTTCATGCACTAAAAGGATGGGATGGCAGGTTGCAGATGAGTGTACATTTCGTTACAATTTTCAAAAACACTACTTTCAAACGAATAAAAGGACTTTAGTCATTTCAGGACTCTTGTACCCTATAATTATATAGCCCAAATTCCGAAATGGCAGGGTTTAGTCTGGAACTCAATATTTTCAATCGAAGTTTTTGTGCTGAGACGGTATCAAATCGAATCAGTCGTTTATAGCCAATCGTGGTACCGGATGTTATTTAAGTCCAGTTTCCATTCTTATCCAAATATTCGAATACAAAATGCTCAACACGTTGTCCAATGTTGATGTTTTCTTGCAGTGACAATACATTGAATGTCCTTTCAACAGGCAATATGATGTCTATTGTCGTTGTTGAATCAGTCCCATTTGTAGTAAAATAGGTTTGATAATTGTTATCAATCATAGACATTTCATTCTTCCCGTTCGTACTTTTCACAAGAGCTCCTTTTGCCAGATTATTTTCGAATGTATTACTTATCAAGGCCTTAAACCCTTTTAAATTCCGAACATCGTATTCACTTATCAACCCATTGGTGTCTGGTGGAATATTTAATGTATCTATTTTGAGTTTTCATATCAATACTAAAACTTTTATAATGCAACATTCAACTTCTTTCCAGTGTATTTGACAATTTTATCGACGTTTTGGCATTCGGCATAGCCAACACCATGTCCTTCACCCACAAGGACCAAACGAAAATTGCGCTTAACAACCATGTTATCGAAGGATCCTTGACGGTCTCCAATCGTCAACATTTTATTCTTGTCATCCCATTGAAGAACAATATTGGCTGATTTACCCTGTTCATAATTGTAATTATCACCTTCATCTTCGTAAATGGTAAATGAACCATTTTCACCCGGGTAAATTCGGATTTCGTATGGAGCACCAGGCATTTCGGAAGCGTATTGTTGTACAGGACTCATTGGTACAATAGCTCCGGCACGTACAAAAACAGGAATGTGTTCAATCGGAGCATCAGCCGTTATGGTGATACCACCTTGATATTTTTTCCCCGTCCAAAAATCAATCCAATTGGTATTTTTTGGCAAATAGACCGAACGCGTTTTGTTTACCCCTTTCAACTCTTTGGAATTCACATCGTAATATATTGGTTTAGTGACAGGACAAGCCATTATTGCAGGACCAAACATAAATTGGTCTTTGATGTTATACACATTCGCATCGTCCATAAAATCAAACGCCAACATACGAGTCATGGTATAATCTTGAAAGGCGACCATAGCGGCGACAGAATAGGTATAAGGCAATAATCGGTAACGTAAGTTGATTTGTTGGAGGATACTTTCATAAAAGGGCTCTCCTTTTTTTCCGAACTGCCAAGGTTCACGAGCGAATTCAGTGCCATGACTACGAAACATCGGCAACCATTCACAAAACTGTACATTACGTACATAAAATTCACGATAGGCCATGTCGTCCGTACCTTTATCAAAAGCACCTTTCCCAAACCACTGGGCTCTGCTTTTCACAAAAAAGGCACCTGCATCAATCGTCCAATAAGGGCAACCTGTAGCCATATAGTTTAGCCCGGAAGGTATCCACTGTGCAAAATCTGCCCAAGTGGCTTTGGTATCACCGTTCCAAACAAACGTTCCGTAACGTTGTAATCCAGCAAATCCAGAACGGGTTAGATTCACTACCCTCTTTTTATCGGTGAGTAAGCGTTGATTTTCATAAATACCTTGTGCATGGTGTAACGAAAACGTGTTTGTACGAGTCAGCCCAAGTCCATCTTCTAAAGGTTTTGTATTCATCAGGTAACGCGCTCTGAGATTTCCTACAATCGCATTTCCTCTGTCATTCCAGTCGCCATCAATGGGCTCGGATGCATCGCACCACCACGCATCTACACCTTTGGAAAAAAGATTTTTATTAACATACTCATCCCAATACATTTTTCGGGCAGCAGGGTTGTAGGCATCATAAATACTGTTGGAAACAAGAAATCCTTTTGACGCCATTTCAGTACCTTCATTGCCATTCATGGTAGGCCAAATCGAAAGCATATAATGCGCATTATTTTGATGAACTTTACGGATCATTTCATCAGGATTGGGATAAAAATTCTCATCAAATTTCTTATGTCCCCACCAACCGGGTTTCCAATAATTCCAATCTTGAACAATCATGTCCAAGGGGATTTTCTCCGTACGAAAACGTGTTAAAACACTGTCTATTTCATGCGGACTTGTGTATCTTTCTTTGGATTGTGTATAGCCGAATACATACTTAGGCATCATTTGGACTTTACCCGTCAAGGTTCGATAATGGCTTACAATTTGATCAAATTGAGGTCCATACATAAAATAATAATCCACTTCATAAACAGCGTTCATCAGAAAAAAACTGCCTTCGAAATCATCATGAAAAATCATAGAAGAACCGACATCGAAAAGTAATCCATAACCTACGGAAGACATCAATACAGGAACGCTTTTTTTCAAATTGTGTTGATACAAATACTGCATTTTACCCCGCAAATTCATGTAATCTTCTTCGTGACAACCTAATCCAAACAAGGCTTCACCGTTTGCCCACGTAAATTGTTGACGACAACGCCATGCATGCCCGACGGTGTCTCGTCCGATAACCTCGGCACGTATCTTTTCACCGTCTGCCGTTTTTTCTACTTTTTTATTTTTAGTGTCCAAACGGACTTTTTCCACATTCACTTTCTCAAAAGTACGAGGAGCCGTTTGGTTCTCAGCAAGTAAAAGTTTTCCAGACTTGTCGAAATAACAAATACTAGTCGTTAGCTTGTTAATTTCGACGTTTAATTTTTCAGACTGCAAAACGATTGTTTTTTCGTTGTCAGAAAAAGTAAACGCTACTTCTTCTGGCGTACGAGACACGCACATATCTGTACCATTTCCAACAAAATCCGATTCATTGGTACACTGTACTCGAATCACTTCGGGATTAATAAACTCAACAGCAAGTTGTCCATTGGCCAGTTGACAAAGGATTTTATTTTGTAGGCGTGTCGTTTTGAGCACTTGAGCATGTATCATTGGCATTCCTTGAAACAGTACCAACAACACGAACAGTAACTTTTTTAGATGAGTCATGATCAACTATTTATTTTAATCAGTTTCAATTGTTTGAAAAACGTTGAAGATACATCGAATTTCAACAATATAAGTACGATACGTTGGTACGTTATTTCATAGAAAGTCCGCTAGCAACCTTTTCATGGTTTCACCCGCCCTTTTAAGTTCATATTCCACCGAGCGGGTAGAAATATTCAATGCATCAGCCACTTCCTTATACGATTGCCCATTCATACGAACCATTAGAAAACAATTCCGGGTTGTTTCCTGCAACGTATCAACGGCGCGTTGCACCATGATGGTTAGTTCTTTGGAATAGAAGTCGGCAGGGGTGGTCGATTCAAGGATGTACAGACCGAATTCGACCGAAGATTTTTGTTTGACTTGTTCATGCCTGAGGTGGTCGAGGCATTTATTGCGTATAGAAACGAAAAGTAGGGCGTTCAGGTTTTTGTCAGGATTGATGGATTCTTGTATCTCCCAAATTTTAAGCATGGAATCCGAAGCAATATCCTTGGCTACTTCTTTATCAAAGACAAAAGAATTGGCATAACGAAAAGCCTTGTTGTAGTTTTCATTATAAAAAACCCCAAAATGTTTTTCAAAATTTTCCATGGTCGTGTTTTGCAGGGTACCTGTTAAGATGCGAAACAAAAATACCCTGACAAAACAAGGCAGAAGGGATGAACGGTTGCAGATGCCTGTACGAATCGTTACAAATGATGAATTAGTATCGATTCGCCATTCTGTTTATTATCTGCGCATTAGCCAGAATTCAAATCATCTTCCATCGAATTTCCGGACTATTTTTTAATAAAAATGGAAGATTTTTGGAGAAATAAAAGGATTCCCCTTTTCTGAAACGTATATCACTAAATGCCAAACCAATGAAAGAAGAATTACTATACAAGTTTGTCCAGGGCCTCACTTCGCCCGTGGAGAGCCGTGAAGTGATTCAATGGGCAGAATCCTCCCCGGAAAACCGCGAAAAGCTGATGCAGGAAAAAGAATTACAGGACTTGTTGGTTTGGAGTCTGCCCGCAGGAAAGCCCGAACTTTCCCTGGAAGATTTTCTGAAGGAACATGCTCTTTAAACGTCACTAAAAAACGTGATTAACGCTTTATCAATCGGTACGTTTTTCCCTTCAACGTCTTGAATGTCGTTTCAAACAGCCCTCCTTTTTGAGTGGAGACGATGTCGGTTCCTGCCAATTTAACCGGCATAGATGTTTGAACCGTACAATCGTTACCGTTAAGCGATGTAATGGTGGCCTGACTTAGCGCCTCGTTTTTCCAACTCAAACTAACCTCAAAACCGCCTCTGGCCCTGAGCCCCGTCATACTTCCCGAAATCCATGCTTTTGGCAAGGCCGGCAGCAGTTGCAGAAATCCCTGGTGACTTTGCAGGAGCATTTCAGCCATACCGGCCGTGCCTGCAAAGTTCCCATCAATCTGAAAGGGCGGATGTGCATCAAAGAAATTGGGATAAGTACCTCCGCCAAGAACTCCACCCTTGGATGTTTCAACATAGTCCAACAAAGTCCTGATCAATTTGTACGCATGGTCACCATCCTGTAAGCGCGCCCACCAGTTGATTTTCCATCCTTTGCTCCAACCGGTACCTACATCACCGCGTAACTCCAGTGTCTTTTTGCAAGCATTGAAAAAAGCAGGATTGACCGGGGTTATTTCATTTCCGGGAAACAATCCGAACAGGTGGGAAACATGCCGATGATGAACATCTGTTTCATCAAAGTCCTTATACCATTCCATCAACTGACCTTGACAGCCAATCTGCAAGGGGAAGAGTTTCTTCTCAGCTGCCAGTATCGTATCACGGAAAGCCTCATCCACGTTCAGGATTCGGGATGCATCCACCAGGTTTGAAAACAAATTTCGGATAATGGACATATCCATGGTCGTAGCAACTGAAACACCTTGAGCTACTCCGTTCTTGTCCTTGAACTTATTCTCAGGTGTTGTGGAAGGAGCTGTCACCAAGTAGCCGGCACTGTCTTCAACCAACCAGTCCAACGTAAACAATGCTGCAGATTTCATCAATGGATAGGCTTTTTCAGCCAGAAACTTTTTATCACCTGTGAATTCGTAATGTTCCCACAAATGCTGGCACAACCAGTTCCCGCCCATCGCCCAATTCGCCCAAACGGGATCACCGTTGCCTAAGTCACCGACCGGATTGGATGTCGCCCAAATCTCTGAATTGTGATGAGCCACCCATCCTCTTGCCCCATAAAACTCACGTGCAGTTCGAGTTCCAGTCACGGAAAGATCCTTGATCCAGTCCAACAAGGGCTCATGCATTTCCGAAAGATTGGTCAGTTCAGCCGGCCAGTAATTCATTTCGGTATTAATATTTATGGTATAATTAGAACTCCAAGGGGCTCTCAGTTCCTTGTTCCATATACCTTGCAAATTGGCGGGAGGGCCACCGGGGCGGGATGAAGAAATAAGCAAATATCGGCCGAACTGGAAATACAAGGTCTCCAGAAAGGGGTCGTAAGCTCCGTTGGAATAGGCTTTCAAACGTTCATTGGACGGTAGGGCCAATTGCGGATTAACAGACATAGTATCCGTCAGAGAAAACTTCACGCGGTTAAAGAAACGTCGAAAATCAGTTTGATGATCCTTCAGCAATATCTTATAGTTTGAAGTAAGTGCCTTATTCATCGATTCAGCAGCAAGCGCATTTTCATCTTTGCCCTCTGAAAACGGGTTTTTGTCAAAACCGTTGAAACTGGTAGCCGACGTCACATACAAGGTCGCTTCCGAAGCTTTTACCACATGGATGCCATTCAAATCGGTCGTAACATTTCCACCTTTGGCGACCGCATGAATCCGGAACTGGAAACGCATGCCATTGGCATCATCATAGATAATGTGTTCACGGTCCTTAGGGTTGTAATAACTGGGATCCACGTGCGAAGGAGCCTTACCATTGACAATCAGCTCGTTCACACCCACTGGAGTTAAGTTGAAATGCAACGGACTATTGGCGGAGACATCGAACGTCAATGCATTTTTCCGGTCAGCAGTTAGGCGAACCACCAGCACATTGGCCGGAGCTGAACAAAACATTTCACGTCTGTATGTGATCCCTGCAATCTTAAAGCTGGTCGTCGAAAGGGCGTTTCCAATGTTCAAATCTCGGTAATAATCAGAAACAGAATCTTTGTCAAAAGCTTGTCTTATAGTGATATCACCCATTGGCAGATACGATTCCGTATACAATCCTTGCATTTTTCTAGTAAGATTGTCAGCCTTGGTATAATCAGCCTCTTTTAACAACGCTTCCCTGATTTGCGGCAGATAGCTCACCGCATTGGGATTGATGTGCTCTTTCACAGGACCACCACTGTATAGGGAACTTTCATTCAGTTGAATCAGTTCTTCGGAAACTCCACCGAAAACCATGGCTCCAATCTTACCGTTTCCCAAGGGAAGGGCTTCTGTCCATTGCTTTGCCGGTTTATCGTACCACAATTTTATAGCTTCTCTTGGCTTGGACTGTGCAAATGGGCTGGTCAAAACAAAAACAAAAAGAAATGATACAACGTTGATTTTTCTTTTCATATGTGATACTGATTTTTTCGTCTAAGGTCATATGTAACTCCGCATGTCCAATTTTTATCTATTCTATGACCGATTTGATAATATATTGTGCTACTCATCCTTCTTTTCCCTCCCATACTGAGACGGTTTCACCCCGAACATTTCCTTAAAATACTTGCTGAAATATTTCTGCGTGTTGAATCCGACCATATCCGCAACTTCGGCTACGTTAAACTGACTTTTCTCCAGCAACTGGGCAGCTCGCTTCAGTCTAATCGACCGAATGAAATCCGAAGGTGTCATTCCGACAATGGATTGCAGTTTACGGTACAGTTGTGTCCTGTTCATCCCAATCTCCTCACTCAGTTCTTCAACTGAGTATTCCGGATTATCCATATTCTTTTCCACGCAATCAAGCGCTTTCTGCACAAGCTTTTCATCCAGTGAAGTAATGGCGATGGAACTCGGATTGACAACAATTGTTTTATGGAACAACGCTTTCCGGCTTTCCTGTTGTTCGATCAATTTGCGGATGCGCAGGAAAAGAATATCCATATTGAAGGGCTTGGCAATATAAGCATCAGCACCTGCTTCGTATCCCACAAACTGATACTCTTCTGAAATCTTCGCTGTCAGCAAAATGACCGGAATATGCGATGTCCGGATATCGGTTTTGATTCGTCTGCAAAGTTCGATACCATCCACCTCTGGCATCATAATATCGCTGATTACCAGATCAGGCAATACATGCACGACTTTTTCACTACCCTGCTGACCGTCTGAGGCAACGACGACGTGATAAAATTCTTCCAGCGATTCGGCCAGAAAACTTCTGAACTCAAGATTATCCTCCACCAACAACAACGTGAACTTCTTTTCATCCACCTTTGGTAGAACAGTATCTTCCGGTGTGGCCTCATCATTCGAGATGGATTCCTGATTCTCAGTATCAGGATGAAGGTCAAGTGGAAAATACAATGTAAACACCGACCCCTTATTCAAGGAACTAGAAACCACCACCTCCCCATTATGCAGACGGACATATTCCCGCACCAGGTGCAAGCCGATGCCACTTCCAGTATTGGAATCACCAAAATTGTCAGCCTGGTAGAAGCGGTTGAAAATGTTGTGCAAATCTTTTTCAGGTATGCCCACACCCGTATCAGCAACATCAATCCGAAGGAATTCTGACATCGAACGTAACGATGACGGAGGTGAATCTTCACCGATTCGAATGGTTACAACTCCATCTTTGGGCGTAAACTTGAAGGCATTCGAAAGCAAATTGTTCATGATCTTGTGCAACTTATCCTTGTCAACATACAGGCAGAGGTTGGCTTTATGGTGTTCGATATTGAATGCAAGACCTTTTTCGGCAGCAGCATCCCTGAAAGAGTAATAAATAGTATCCAGAAATTCCATGACATCGCAGTAAGAAAGGTTCAGTTTTTCTCCTTTCATCTCCAGCCGTCTGAAATCAAGCAGTTGATTGACCAAATCCAACAAATCCTGTGCACTTTTGTAAACAGTCGTCAGTTGTTTCTTGAGTGTTGCATCCGTCAGTCGTTTCAGAATAGAATCCAACGGCGTCAAAATCAACGTCAGAGGTGTCCTGAATTCATGACTTATATTGGTGAAAAAGCGGAACTTCATCTGATCAAGCTTCTCCTTTTCCATCCTACGCTCTTCCTCCTGTTTGCGCATAAACTTACGCTTGTTTTCCTTGAATCTCCATTCAATAAAGATATAGATCAGTGTCAATCCCAACAGGATATAAACGAAATAGGCAAAAGTTGTTGCCCAAAATGGTGCCTTAATGATTATTTCCATTTCCGCAAAATGGGGACTCCAATTTTTGCTGTTATTGGCGGCAAATACTTTCAGTCTGTATTTGCCTGGCCGTAAGCCTGTATAGGTCACCCGACCTGTTCCATCCGTTGCCTGAAGTTCTGTCCAAACATTGTCCAACCCTTCCAACTTATATCGATAATATGTCTGTGTGGGATTGATGAAGTTCAGCGCAGAGAATTCCAGTGTAATGAAATTTTGATTGTAAGCCAGGGTCAGCTTCTTCGTTTTCGTGATGGACTGATCCAGAATGGCCTTGTTATCATACGTCTCATTTCCAGATATTTCAGTATTGAATAGTTTCAGTTTCACAAAAATAGGCACCAATTTGTCCACTCCAAACGAGATGTGGTTCGGATCCACACTATTGAAACCGTTGACCCCGCCGAAGTACAGAGTGCCATTCTTCGTGAGCAACGCCGACCGTTCATAGAATTCACCTTCAATCAATCCATCCTGTTGGTTGAAATTAACGAATGAAAAATTCGGTTGTTTATCCTTCATTCTTATCTTGATGCGCGTGATGCCATTGGAGGTGGAAACCCAGATATCATGATTCTTATCTTCCAGTACCGTTTGTATGCTGTTGTTGGAAAGCCCTTGTTCCATATAGAAACTATATAGCTTTTGATTCGTCGGACACCAAACGTTCAAGCCAACCTGAGTGCCAAACCAAATGTATCCCCGGCTATCCTTAAAAATACTGTTGTATTTATGGTTGCTGTGTCTAAAGAGACGGTCCGAAGTGCCTGTTGATGGGAAATGTATTCCACCGGTCTTAGGATAATAGACAAAAAGCCCGTTCTGTCCGGCGACCAACATTTGATCACCCCGAAAGGGAACGATATGGGTGATTAATCGTATTTGATTGATCGCAGGAAACCGTTTCTTCAACGATTGAAACCGGCCTGTTTCAGGATAAAACTGCCCAAAGCCTCCAGACATCGTACTTATAAAAAAAGCTCCATCCGCGTTTTCATAAAAGGCACGCACATTGTTATCGGGAATGCCATCTGACACCTGACCTGCTCGGTAATTCCGAACCTTCTTCCCATCCAGGCAGAATAATCCATCATTGAGTGTCGAAACCCATAATCTGCCGGCTTTGTCCCGTATCAATTGTAAACAAAACGCCGTTCTCAAATAGGGGGAGTAAACAGCTATCTGTTCTGTAACCGGATTAAACTCCAACAACCCTCGTGTCGTGCCCACCAGAATAGTGCCGGACGCATTTTCCAAAAGGCAACGGACTCCTTCCTCCAGCATGAAGGAACTACCAAGTACCTTTTTATTGTATTGCCGGAATTTCAGGATACTGGGATGATAATACAAAATACCTTGATTGAACATACCCAACCAAATTCCACCTTGTTGGTCGGCAAAAACGGAGTTTATATCGTTGGTCAGATTTCCACCTTCAATCAATTTGAATGAGCCGATCTTGACTGGCGTTCTTTTTGGTTCAATCAGCCATAAGCCATTGCGGGTTCCTACCCATGCTGTCCCTTGAAAATCAATGTCAAATGAGGTATAGAAATCGCCAGAAGGCAATAGGATTTGCCAATCAGAAGAAGAGGGATTGAATTTGAAAAGTCCTCCGCTCATGCCATTGAACATCACCCATAGATTTCCCGCCGCATCGGCTTTCATCATAAAGCGGGACGTTTCTGCTGTCACTTTATGTGCTAAAAAACCGATATCCTTGACAAATCGACTATTTTTGGTATCAAAAACCCTGATCCATCCACTCTTAAAAAGAAAATAAACATAGGGGCCCGACTGGGTCAGACATAAAATCTGTTCAAAGCGTTCATCCCTCTCGGTCGTATAAGCTATCCGTCTGGTATGTTCAGCATTTGATTGACAATAATACAGTTTCTTATCTTGCGTCAGAAACCAGTAATTCTTATCCTTATCCAGAAAAACATCTTCGAGTATGCCTTTAATGCCATATTTAGCCAGGGTTTCCGAAATTGTATAAACAAACTTATTCGTTTTTAAGTCGAACAGCAATAACTGACCATTTTCCTTCATCCAAATCCGGCCTTCCTGATCCATGTATTCCACCTCAAAACCTTTGTAGTTCCATTTATAGGTGCATTCAGCATTGAAAAGGCTGTATTTGAAGGTTGTGGCATCATAGAAATTAATCATCCCAACGGTCCGTACCATAATACGTCCGTCCGGGGCTGAAAAAATGCCTCTGACTTGATTGTCCGAGAGTCCGTCATTACTGTCTATATGCCTGAAATATATCTCATTACGTGAATACAGATTTACCGCATCCATTAACACAGCCAGTAACAGCAAAAGTAAAGGTTTCATGTTCATCCCAAAAATGCATTTAGGTCAGACGTATTTTTATATGACGAACTATAAAGATAAAAACATTCTTCCGCAACGACAAGCAAACTGAACGTCAGGGAAGATGCCGATTCCGGCATTCTATTTGAAGTGAATGTCCCTCACTCCATCTCGTTCGACAATTCCGGCTTCGGTGAGCGAACGGGCTCGGACACCATTGATCACTATATTGTCAAAACCGATGTTCTGAACAATGCATTTAGAATCATACCCCTCAATCAACGATGGATTTTCACCATATCCCTGATAATAAATATTCTTAAACTGGATATTTTCAATGCCCTTTCCGGGTGCAGCACTATATTTGGAATTGTACACCACTTTTAGATGAATCAACTGTCCCTCCTGAATCGATTCCACCCGAATATTTTCAAACGTTACATTCCTGACTAGATTCTTGTCACCGGCACAAATTGACATACAACCCTGATATTCTGGATCATCCTCATCATGCTCCAAGATGTCAATATTCTTGAAATTCAGATTTTCGATCACTTCATTTTTACCTTCTGTATTACCATGAAGTCCAATGTTGATCGGATGCGCCACATCAGCCCACAAAATAGAGTTTTTTACAGTAATGTTCCGGGCATCGCCATAGTAGTCCCACCGATGTCCGTAAATGGCAATGCAATCGTCCGAATTCCGCAAAAAAACATCTTCAATCAAGACGTCCTTACAAGACATCAGGTCTATGCCATCACTCCAACCTTTGCAGCTGAATGACTTCAAGTTGCGAATAGTCAGTCCCTGACTCTCTCCTCCATAAACCGTATAATGATCCGGATTGACTACCGTAATGCCTTCTATCAGCACATTCTTTGAATGGGTCACTTCAATACCACGTTGAGCCTGATCAATGATTCCACGGCCAATAATACGAACATTCTCAGCCTTATCCACCACCAACTTGCCCTTTAAAATCGCACCCGGAGCCAGATAAACGGTTTTATTGGATGGGATGTTGAATTGAATACCTGGCAAATCGTCAGGTTTGTGAATGCCCGGACCAAAAAAGATCACATTGGAATCGCCCTCCAACGGCACTTCCTTTTCGGGTTCATTGGCAAATAGATGTAGGTTATGCAAACGGTCTCCATTGAATTCAATGGATAGTTTCTGTGGTTTGTTCAATGTAAGAAACAACACGTTACCCTTTATAATGGGTTCCATTTTCGTAATCAACGGGCGAACATCCACTTTTTGAATCAACCCGTTATTCTTTTTGATCATCACCTCTACCTGTCCCGAGAAATCGAACTGAACCATCGATGCCTGCTGAGGAGCGTCCATATCAACACGGACATTGTATTCAAACAAATCCTGCCATTTTCCTCCCGGAACACGCACTTTGACTGTATAATCATCGTTATGACTGGTATAAATGATGTCCTTGGTTACCGGGTAAATTGTCAACTCCGATGAAGTGGCTGTCATAAAGGAAAATAGGCAGAAAAGTAACAGGAGCGTATGTTTCATATTTGAATGAATGAGTGTTTATAGAAGTACGATTTTATACATTGTTTCCCCAAAAAAAGCCAAAGAAAAAGGGCTGAATTCGTAATCAATCATAGACTATTCGTTTTTCTAACCTTCCATTTCACCAAACAGCCGGTCAGATCAGGTGCCTGAAATTCACGCCTATGTAGTATGGCCTTTTATATTGAAAGCATTTATACATAAATAGCCATCAATACTTTGATTAAATAGCGCTTACAAAAAAAACGACACGCCATTCTTGTTACAAAATGAGCCACATAAAACAGCTATTTGTTAACACTGAGGGCACTTCCTTTTTTTTTGTTCATTCCGGATATTTAACCCATATTTGTATGCTGTAAAAAACAGTCAAATGGTAGTTGACACAAACGTATATTACCAGTCAGCGATTAGATTCAAACCCATCACAACATGAAACAATTCCTTAAGATCACACTCGCTACCGTTGTCGGCCTCTTGTTCACAGGGCTGTTATGTTTCATCATTCTGTTTTCCATCGCCAGCGCCAGCCTGAGCTCCGACAAGCAGTACGACCTGAAAGAAAGCAGTGTCTTGAAATTAACATTGGACGGAACAATCTCCGAACAGTCCGTGGAAAATCCATTCAATTTAAACATCCCTGGAGCCCCGGTCAGTACAAAAACCGATCATCAAGGGTTGGATGATATACTCGCAGCGATCAGGAAAGCTAAAACGGAAGATAAAATCAAAGGCATCTACCTAGAGGCAGGCAACCTGAATGCAGGATTTGCTACCGTCGAAGAAATCCGGGATGCACTCGCCGATTTTAAAAAATCCGGTAAATATGTCATTGCTTACGGAGATACCTATGATCAACGTGAATATTTCCTGTGTTCGGTGGCAGACAAAGTATTTATCAATCCTGAAGGAATGCTGAACTTTTGCGGGCTGGCTGCCACTCCGGTCTTTTATTCAGAAGCGTTGAAAAAGATCGGCATTCAGGTAGAAGTATTCAGGGTAGGCACCTTCAAATCGGCTGTCGAACCATTCATAAACACCAAGATGAGTCCTGCCAACCGCCTTCAAACCACAGATTATCTGAATGGCATCTGGGGGCACCTGCTGGATAAGATTTCCGCTTCCCGCAACATCACCGTTGAACGGCTGAACCAACTGGCCGATCAGAACCAATTATTCCAACCTACCAAGGAACTACTTACTAACAACCTGGTGGATAGTATTCTGTACGAATCGCAGGTAAAAGATTTTCTGGCAGCCAAAAACGGAGTGAAGAAAGTCAAAGACTTGAATGAAGTCTCCGTGGATGAGTTGCTAAGTGCTCCTGAGAAAAAAGCCAAATACATCAAGGACAAAGTAGCCGTACTTTACGCCGACGGTGAAATCTATGATAAAGGAACGGAAGGCATCGTTCAGGATGATCTGCTGCAACAAATTGATAAAATCAAGGATGACGATCACATCAAAGCGGTTGTTTTCAGAGTTAATTCTCCTGGAGGAAGCGCTTATGCATCAGAGCAGATTTGGAAGGCATTGGCTGATCTGAAAGCGAAAAAACCAATTGTTGTTTCAATGGGTGATTATGCGGCTTCGGGCGGTTATTACATCTCTTGCAATGCCAACAAAATCATTGCCTCTCCCAATACACTGACAGGTTCAATCGGTGTGTTCGGCACATTCTTCAACGTGGACAAGCTCACCGAAAAAGTCGGCCTTGACTTCGATGTGGTCAAAACCAACGATCTGGCAGACATTGGAAATATCAGCCGGCCGATGACCACTATTGAAAAACAAAAAATTCAACGTTACGTCGAACATACGTATGCATTGTTTGTGCATCGCTGTTCGAATGGCCGTCACATGAAGGCTGAAGACATCATGAAAATTGCCGAAGGACGTGTCTGGACAGGTAAAAGGGCGGTAGAGTTGGGACTTGCCGATGAAATCGGTGGCATTGACCGCGCTATTCAGGTTGCTGCCAAACTTGGCAAGACTACCGACTATAAAATGGTGTATTATCCTGAAAAGGAAAATTACCTCACTGAATTCATTAAACAGTTCACTGATCAGACCCGTATGCGTATTGCCTTGTCATTCCTCGGTTCTGACTATGCGCCACTCGTAAAATTGAAAGCGTCAGCTATTCAGACCGGAATCCTGGCCAGAATGGATAAAATCGACATTAAATAAGTCCTTGAAATTATTAAAAAAGAAAGGAAAATAGATCGCATTATGACTGCAAATTCTCATTTTCGCTGGCTATTGCTGCCATTTTCAGCTTGCTATGGCATTGGCGTTTGGATCCGGAACATCCTTTTCAACCTGGAAATATTACCATCTGAACGTTTCGATATACCAGTCCTATCCGTCGGTAATATTACTGTAGGTGGTACAGGGAAAACACCCATGACAGAATACCTGGCCCGCTTGCTTGGAAAAGAGCATCAGGTTGCCATACTCAGTCGAGGCTATAAAAGAAAAACCAAAGGATTTTATCTGGCTAATC
This sequence comes from Bacteroidota bacterium, assembly GCA_030706285.1. GTDB lineage: Bacteria > Bacteroidota > Bacteroidia > Bacteroidales > UBA1402 > UBA8389. The sequence goes on along the minus strand of JAUZOU010000016.1, from coordinate 1,938 downwards.
AGACATCAGGTTTAAAAGAGCTTGGAGACGAATCACTTCAATTAAGACATAAGTTTCCTAAACTTACGGTTGCCGTTGACGAAGACAGACGTGAAGGTATCAAACACTTATGCGAAAAGGCGACGACTCCCTCCGTCGATGTTGTGTTACTGGACGATGCCTATCAACATCGTTACGTTCAGCCAGGTATTTCTATCCTGCTGATTGACTACAACAGGTTAATTAACGAAGACCATCTGTTGCCAGTCGGCAACTTGCGGGAACCGGCCTCTCAGTTTAAAAGAGCCCACATACTGGTATTCACCAAATGCCCGAAAGACATGAAACCAATAGACAGAAGGCTCATCACCATGAAGTTCAAGATCTATACTCATCAGACACTCTTCTTTACGACCATGGAATATAGCCCGCTCAAACGGCTCGAAACAGAATTTCCAACACCATTGGCCACAGAGATTGAGACCAGTGAAACAGGCAGTCTGGTTCAAAATGAATCTGAGATGGACGCCTTAACGATGGAAAAAATCAGGGACAACCAACTTCCGGTTTTGATCGTAGCCGGTATTGCTTCCCCGAAACCCTTCATCGATTATGTCAGGTCGTACTGCCCAAAAGCACAGGCCTTGCTGTTCCCTGACCATCATGTATTCAGCAATAAAGAAATCCATAACCTGCAAGTCAAATTCGAAAGCATCCGGTTATCGGGCGGGGTCATTCTGACCACCGAAAAAGACAGTATGCGCATGTTGGAAAATCCATTGTTTAAAACACTCTCTCACCATATTTATTACCCTGGCGTCTCCATTCGATTTATAGATGAAGGGGCAATTTTTGACAAAAAAATACTGGACTATGTACGAATTAATAAAAGAAACCGCCGAATGGCTCAAACAACGGATGTACAACCATCCTGAAACAGCCATTGTTCTCGGAACCGGATTAGGAGAACTGGCAAATGACATTACCGGCAAACAGGAAATCCCTTATGCTGAAATCCCAAATTTTCCTGTCTCAACCGTCGAAGGCCACAACGGCAAACTGATCTTCGGTCAACTTGGCAAAAAGGATATCGTAGCCATGCAGGGACGGTTCCACTATTATGAAGGTTACAGCATGGAGCAGGTCACCTTCCCTATCCGCGTATTCAAAGCCATCGGCATCAAGACCGTATTTCTGTCCAATGCGGCAGGCGGTATGCACGAAGATTTTGAGATCGGAGATCTGATGATCATTTCTGATCACATCAATCGTTTTCCTGAACATCCGTTGCGTGGAAAAAACAACAACGAACTTGGCCCCAGGTTTCCGGATATGAGTGACGCTTACTCCCGCAGACTGAGAGAGAAGGCTGTCCAGATCGCAGCAGAGCTTGATATTAAAGTCCATCAAGGAGTCTATGTCGGAACATCAGGCCCAACCTATGAAACGCCATCCGAATACAAGTATTTCAAGATGATCGGTGGTAATGCGGTCGGCATGTCTACTGTGCCGGAAGTTATTGTCGCCAGACATGCGGGGATGGAAGTCTTTGCTATCTCCGTCATTACAGACCTGGGACTTGAAGGTAAAATCAAGGAAGTGACTCACGAAGAAGTGCAACAGGCTGCGTTGGCTGCCCAACCAAGAATGACGCAAATCATGCGTGAACTCATTAACCGATCGTAATATGGCACAAGAAAAACGGACAGAAATCAGTGAACTCGGTGAATTCGGTTTGATCAAGCATTTAACCGAGCACTTTAAACTGACGAACGAATCAAGCAAGGTTGGTGTCGGAGACGATGCAGCTGTGCTGGATTACGGAGACAAGGAAGTGTTGGTAACCAGCGATCTGTTACTGGAAGGCATTCATTTTGACCTCACGTATACCCCCTTGAAACACTTGGGCTACAAGGCTGCCATCGTTAATTTTTCTGATATTTACGCCATGAATGGCAG
>JAUZOU010000159.1 GCA_030706285.1 Bacteroidota bacterium | reverse complement strand
TTTAAATTTAAGTGTAATTTTTTAAACATAAATGCCTTTTCAATAGATAATCCGGTGTTTGCATTCAATCCATCCTTATTTTGCGGATTGTGTTATTTGTATGTGATCAAAGTAGTCTCCTGCTTCTAGATAGACCTCAAGCATTCGTTTTATCCTACCTGGATTTTCATCCATTTTGATAAACAGCGTGTTTTTATCACGCCGTTCAACAACAAAACAACTATCTTGGATTAAAAAGTAGGTCGAATCAGATGCTGTCAGGTAATTTTTACCAGTAGATTGATTGTTTAATGTAATGTCATCGATCCACCACCAATTCCCTTTTGTCGTTATGACAACCGAATCACTTGTTGCTTTAAAATCAACCTTCTTAGCCGATAACTTGATGATATCACCCCAACGTCCATCAGGTTCTTCTGTTTCGCAACTGAAAAAGAAACATAAAAGGCCGATGGTAAAAAAGAACGCCAATCTATTCTTGGGCATAAACGATCCGTATTTATTAATATACACTACAACTAGGATGCTGAAAACAATCGATTCGCTACTTGAGCCTTGAAATCTTACAAATGCGTTGCTTTTATGTATTGCGTTGATTTATAGTTAGATAGATGCCAATTGCGCAACGGTATTGGTTCCATTCCAACGTAAGATTATAGGTGCATTAATTATGCATAAGAGATAAAAAATCTATACAAATTAACAACTATTTCTGCACTTTATGTCGTTCAAATACTATTTTTTGTGTCGTGTCTGTAACCTGTCGTTTATATTTTGACAGGACAATGCTGTAATGACAGGTAAATCCAGTCAACATCACTTTTTTTAACTATATTAGCTTCGTATCCACAAAAAACCTTCCAACGTATGAATCCACGACTCGCAAAAATCAACCGCATCATCCTATCCATCGGGCATGGTGGCATAGGAGGTGAAAAATCGGACCCTGGAGCCATCGATGCCAAAACCGGGGCCAAGGAAAATGAAGTGGCAAAATGCATTGTGACAAGACTGGCTGGACATCTTACAGCCAACGGGTTTACGGTGCTGATGATTCCGGATTATAGCCTCTCCAGATCGATCAGCCTGGTCAACGAAATTGGAAAGGCGACAACGGATTGGGCACTTGAGCTTCATAAAGATGCCAATGCCAACTTCAAACCATTGTCACAGACCAATATGATGGGTATCTATTATCATCCTCCTTCCAGAGGCAGCAAGGAAATAGCCGGAGAAATGGTAGCATTTATGATTGCGGCCGGTGCTAATACCCGTTCCTGGAGCAGGCCAGACACCGAAAGCAACCACGGCAGCCTTGGCTGGATACGTCATCCAAAGATGCTGTCACACATCGTTGAAGCCGGTTTTATTCAGGACACCAATACCGACGCAGATAATGAAAAATATGCGGTGTTTATCGCTAAAGCCATCTGCGGAATGTTTGGCAAGACGTACCATGCCTAAGTTTATCCACTACGGGTTGAATGTCCTGCTACTTGGGACGGAATGTAGCACCGGGACTTACATCATGGGGTTCAACTTCATGTTGATTGCGATTTTTTCCATCCGGCTCTGTTGGGGCAAATCTTTCTGCAAAGATGACAGATAGTTATCGGTGTTCCCTTTTTTGTGGATCCTTCAGAATAGGACCGGCACCTTTTTTGTATGACACCAGTTTCCGTAATGGCCCCGGAAGGACAATTGTTCATACATAACCGGCAGTTGTCTGAGCAAAGGTGACCGTTTATGATTGGATCAGCTTCGAATTCAGTATTGGAAAGGATGGCACCTAATTTGATCAGATTCCCAAGGACAGGATGGCAAAGCAACTTGTTTCTTCCAATAACGCCTAATCCTGCCAGGTAGCCTGCCTGTTTCAGAGAAAGCAGACCTTTGCCTGTCATGGTCTCCGTATCCCAATAATCATAAGGCTCTGACGGAACAGGTAAGGCAGTTATTTGAGATTGTTCAAGTTTGACAGTGATATCGAATGATAGTCGCAATACTTCATGCAGCGCCATATCATCCACAAAAGAGTAGGGGATGGCAGAATTGGTATAGAAAATACTTTCCGGCAATTTCTTTGCAAACACAATGACCGATTTGCATTCCGGATAGATATCTGTCGGACGAAATCCTTCCGGCGCATTCGCGAAGCGATCGACTGACGCAATGCCACACAGATCGGCTCCCATGCTCAAAATCAAATCCTTAACTTCTCTTGAGTTCATACAAATTGAAATTTCAATAAAGACAATCGTCTTGACCGGGTTATCCGGCGGACATGGTTAAATCTGAAGCGAGTAACCTGGCTGCCGAAATTTACGGGGCAAGACATTATAACCTTTTTATTACGGCTTTTTTGATAAAGCAATGACAAGATTCAAATCATTGACGGCTTCATGAGGTTGCCCAGGATAATCCTTCTTAGGATAGTCAGGCCCGGTCTTATCATCCCAGATGCTGATGACGATGTCCTTAATGCGCTTGGTTGCGTCGGCATTTTCTATCGTCTTTTCGGTGACAGGGTACAGCATCCCGGAAGATTCTCTGGCAAAATCATGTATCAGATCGTCTATGTCTGCCAAAAACTTGTCACGCTTGTATTGAGCACTGTCTGACTGGTTTTCATTTCCGTGATAATGTGCCAGGATCAGGTCGGTGCAATCCGACAATATATGAGTTGATACCATTTGTTTCAGTTCGTTTTTATCAGGAATCGTGACAAAGGAAGCCGCATATTTTGGAACAGAAGCGGATAGTTGCTGATAATACTGGTCGACCAAACCCAGTACCAGGTTGGACATTCTTTTTACGGCTTCGTTGTGTGCATATGTCTGAAAATCAACATGATCAGGTAATGTTGATTCGATTTTCCCGAGTTGTCTTGACTCGATTTTCATTGAATCGCCGGAAAGCTCTAAGATGCGGTACGAACAGGGGTAGGTGACCAATGAACCGGTTTCGATGTCATACAGGTGATTCCCGCTCTTGTCATCTGCCCTGGCAATGTCCATGGCGTGAAAATGGCCGGTAAAAATTGTGGTCAGTCCAGCTTTCATGAATGCCTGTTGAACCTCCGTGCTGTTCTCTGTCATATAATCAGGAAATGCACTTTCATAATCAAAATGTTCAACAACGTTGTGGTGCATGATCGCCAGGACCTGTTTTCCCTGCGTCCTGGCTTCTTCTATTTGCTGCTGCATCCACAGTCGTGTTTCCGGTTTGATGAGGCCTTTGCCTGAACAAAAATCATGGGAGTCACCTTTTGAAATAAACAGATTGTGGTCATAGTCACAATCATCTATACAAAGAATCCTCAATCCTTCAACAGGCTCACTGACATAACTCAGCGACTGACTATCGTTAAGCAGAGCGGTATTGAATCCAAAGTCGGAATAGATTTCTCTGAATTCGGCCGCTGTGACGGTCGGTACCGGCGTTGTGGTATTACCATGGAAACTGACGGCATGAGGGTTATTGATGTCATGGTTACCAGGAACCACCAACACCTTAATTCCTTTATCCAATAACGGTTTCAATACTTCTACGACGCCTTCATGACTGGCCAGTTCTCCATCTTTGGTTAAATCGCCGGGTATCAGTACAAGACCGACCTGTTCCTTAATCAGCTGCTCAACGGCTGCTTTTAAAATGGCAGGACTCTCTTCCAACAGCTTCCTGTCCGTGCGCATCTTGTTTTCAAAAGCGGTTCCTTTTTCAACAAGCAAGGAAGGAGCCATATAATGCAGATCTGAAATGACTCCGATTTTCAGTGATTGCGCAACAAGGTATGAAGGAACGCATAAGAAAGCGAAAATAATCCCCAAAACGATGGTAAATTTCCTGCTCATTTGTTTGTCGAATTTTCGAGTTGTTGAATGACTTTAGGCTAATATACGAACTTTTGTGTTGGATGCAGCTAATTTTAAGAGAAACGGCTTGCTTAAACCGTGACGGATTTCGTTATACGATGCTGCATGGCTGATTACCCAGTCGAAAAGCTGCCATCGGAAGCCTGAAAGCAAGGACTCTTCCATCCAATAAAGAAACTTCGTTTGGCTGAAGCGCTGTTCCTTCTTTTTCATGCTGAGATACAGTTCAAGACCGTCTGATACGTCATGCCATAAATCAACAAATGCGAAATCGAATGTTTTGTCTGGCATCGTCTTTTCAGCATATTCAAACGCATCAGCGGAAATAATCTCCACTTTTTCTTTATACCGGAATTGCGGAAGGATGTACTTCTTAAAAAGGCTGATGGCTTCATCATCGCAGTCAATCACCGTGATGTGCTGCACCGTTTCTTTCAGAGAAGCCATATAAGTAAAATAGCCAAGCCCGAGCCCGAATGTAACGACATGACCTTCAATCGCATCAATGGCTGGCTGCATGGTTTCTATCTCATTGGGCTTGATGGCCATCCACTCATGCCCGTTTTCCATAACGGCCGGAAATTGAAAAGTCTCATTGAAAAAGCCAATGCGAGGAATCTCCTTGAAGTCTGTCTTCAGGAGAAGGTCATTATAGATAAAGGCTTCGTATGGTTGGTATGTTTCGTGCGTCAGCTCCCAATTGCCGCATTTGGCTTCAGGAATCCGGATGTTCCGATAGAAGGGATTGTTAAGATAAGGTGTCATGTCCAGCTTTTTGACAGCCGGGCGGAGATAATCATTTGCCAGTTGTCTGTCCCGTTCATTGCTTTCTATGTCAAGTCCGCACACGCCTGTCAATAAGGCAAAATAGGCTGTTTCTTCAGATAAAGCACCACCATGGCTGACACTGTCCATCAATTCTTCTTTAATGAAGCAAGGATGGTTGTTCAGATAGTCACACAGCATCCAGCTGACTTCGTTGTTCCGTTGCCTGATTTCCGTGAGTTCCCTGACTTTTTCTGCATCGTCAGGATTTAAAAACTGAGACATACGCCAAATGGCTTTCTTTTTGAAAGCACTGTACAAAAATAAAGAAATGTATGGAAACGAGCGTTGTTTATAGTTGTTTATAGCTGTTTATAAAGGGATAAAAAATGCAGCTACAATGTGACAGGCCAATCCCAATAGCACAAACACGTGAAATATTGCGTGAACAAACTCCCGTTTGGCTAATGCGTAAAAGAAGGAACCTGCAATATAAAACAAACCACCAGCAAGCATCCAATACAACACACTGACACACTCTTTTGACAGGGCTACGCTGATCAGCGGTTTCGCAGCGATTAAGATGGATAAGCCCATGAGTACATAGGAAGCTGTTTTGAGGTTGTTGTTGGTCTTTAGTTTGCCAAAATTGAAACCGATGCCGATTAACGCAAAAATCCAGACCAGCGTAAAAAGGCCCCATCCCCAGATACCTTCTTCTCGTAATAGAATCAAGGTGATTGGCGAAAAACTGGCAGCGATGAGTACATAGATGTTCCCATGGTCAAAATGACGCAAGATCGTTTTTGCTTTAGGCTGCTGCACATAGTGATAAAAAGTGGACGATAGCATGCAAGCCAGCATACCAAACCCATAAATAGAAAAAGCGACAATCGCCCGTCCATTGTCAGCCGCAATGGCTTTGCGCAACAGTAAGACAGTAGCGACAATGGCGATGAGTACGCCGAATGCATGAGTCAGGTAATTCGCCTTTTCTTCGCGTTTGCTGTAAAATTTTAGTTCGTGCATAGGTTAACTTGTTTTCGGTAAAAATACGCAGAAACCGGTAACTTAAAAATGATTCTCATATGGTCTGTTGATTTATAATCATTCAAGTTCAGTGGCTATGCAAAAAAAAAACGACAACCTGATTAGTTGACACGGCGGAAAGCTATTGACGGGTTCCAGCTTTCCTGCCATGGAATGTCGATCACATTGTTTGATTTGAAAAGGATGGGTAACCAAATGTACCTGGAATTGATCAGGTCTTTTTTGTTCCAGCGGTCGAACATGGCAATGAAGGCATCTTTTTTTCCGGCGATGGGCAGTACATAATTACTTTGGCCGTAGAAAGTGATGTCAGCGTCTTTACCAGAACACGGATTGCCTTTGATGGTCCATACGCCCATCATTGAATCGGCAACGGCATATTGTGCCTGATTGGGACTCCAACCGGAGCAGGCGGATGAAATGAGAAAATACTTGCCGTTGTGAAAGAACACGGCCGGAGCTTCGCGGGATAGATTGATGAAATTGCGGGTAAAGCGGCCTGATGGTTTCAGGTAGTCGTCGGTGAGTTCATTGATGTACAGCGTGCGGTTTTCTTCAGAAGAGCAGATTTGATAGGCTTTACCGTTCTTATCCCTGAATAAGGTCATATCACGGCTCATGGCATTATTGGGCCTCATGGAACCGAGGTACTTGAATGGACCGGCCGGGGAGTTGCTGACAGCTACGCCTGCTGCGGCCTTGGCGTAGTTGTCGCTGTCGATGTGCATCCACATGACAAATTGATGGGTCCGGTCGTTGTAGACGACCTTCGGCCGTTCGATGACGTTGGAAGGGTGCAGGTCGGAACGCTGATTGGTCAGGTCTGGTGCTAGTACGACACCTCTGAATGTCCAGTTGACCAGGTCTTTGGAGGAATAGCAGGATACACCGCCGGCTTCGGTCCGGTAACATTCCCAGCTGGGGACTTTGGGATTCCAGTAGGTTGAGTCGCCTTTGTATTCGCCGTACCAATAGTAGGTGCCTTTGTGATATAGCATGCCACCGCCGTGTGCATTGATACGGTGACCGTTGGTGTCGAGCCATTCGGTACCGGATTTGATAACGCTGTTTTTGTTGTTTTGGGCATAGGTATGGTTTAACGTGCCGGTCATCATCAACAGGCTAGCGAACAGGTATGTCAGGATGGTTTGTCGTTTCATTTTTCAGATGATTAAAAGTTGGAGGCAAAAATAGTCAAAGTTTTGTGCTTTGCCAGTGCTCGATGAATCTAAACGTGTTCTGTCGATACGG
>JAUZOU010000158.1 GCA_030706285.1 Bacteroidota bacterium | reverse complement strand
GATATCGGCTGTGCCCTCCTGACATTCAGCCGGTGAATCGATTTCCAAAATCCAATTTTATACAAAGGTGCCTCAGCTGGATACAACCACAGTTCAACGCCCATTCTGTTGCAACAGGTTTGAACAGAGAGTAGCTGATCGCTCAACAACTGCTCTTCGGTAAAAACAAACTGGATATTCAACCGCTTGATGGCTGCGGCAAGATCATCAGAAGTTCCGGCCTGCCTGGCAGTCAAGTCTGCTTGTGAAATATACAGGCAACCTAGCGCTGAATTTGTCTGAACCAATGATTTTAGCAACGATTTGTTCTTTGAACCGCCCAACAACATAACCCGGCGGCCATACTTTCCCAATTTTTTATCTGTCCGCTCCAGATACGAGTCAATGCCATAAGCAGTAACAAGTCCCATCAGCAGCAAGATAAGCATGCTGTAAAAGAAATTGGTATCAACAACCAGGTGCTTTAATCCGGAAATCAAGTATTGGAACAAAACGCTAAACAGCGTAAAGACAGCCAGTCTGGCAATAAAAATAATGAACCGTTTCAGGTAATTCCTCTTCAACAACAAAAAATCGACCCCAAGCAACATCAATGTCAATACCCATGAAACATTAAACATCAACCATGGGCATAACGGAAAAACCGGATCACCTTGTCTGTAACCGCTTGTCAGAAAGCAGAACAAAACGTACAGTAAATTCAGCATCAAGAGACCGGAGACAGAAGGTCTTGCCTTAAGGCGATTATCAAAAAGACTCATTAAAATTCTATATTTTCCGGCTTATTTGACTGTTTTTCTTCAACGAACTGACGAACGCTATCGATAAAGGCTTCTTCACTGAATTTTTCAGCGTGATTGCGTATAAAGGAAGGATTGAATTCAAGCGTTTCGAATTGATTGACAGCCTTTACTATAGCATCAGGCGTTTGTTCATAAAAGAAAAGGGATGTTGCCTGTTCGCTGTGACCTTCATAAGGTATTGTCGTATAGGTCACTCCACCTTTCCCATAAGCGATGACAGGCCTTCCGGAGGCATTAGCCTCAATAGGAACCAGACCGAAATCTTCTTCCTGTGGGAAAATCAGTGCTTTGCAATTGGCATAACAACCAGCGATTATATCCATAGAAAGGCCTTCCTTGAACAAGATATTGGTTCCGGCCATCTTGCTTAATTTTTCTTTTTCTGAACCGGCTCCAACAACCATCAATTTTTTGTCAGGCATCTGATTAAAGGCTTTGATAACCAGACTCACCTTCTTATGAGACTCAAGTCTTGAAACGACCAGATAATAATCGCCGGCAGGCTGTTCAGCTACATAAAAATTGCTCATTGCAATGGAGGCAGGAATCACTTTAATTTCATTGCGGGGATTATAACATTTTTTAATAATATCCTTGATTAAAGGCGTATTGGTTAAGTACCAGTCAATCTGCTTAGAAGCGTTGTTGTCAATACTTTTTATTCTTGAAACAGCATAGTTGAAAGCCAGTCGATGCAAACCTCTGGCTTTATTGTATTCCTCATAACTTTCCGGAAACCATGCCAAACGAAACGGATAATGACAAAAGGCAATCACCTGAGTACCTTTATCTATTTTAACATATTTGGCACAAGTAGTCGTAGACATAAAAACCACATCATAGCCTTTCAGTCTCATGGAACGCATAGACCAAATGCTAAACGGGAAAAAAAAACGTTTCAGTTTCTTTTCATTTTTTGCAATATGAGAAAACCAACTAGTAATAATTTTACAATCTTTGAACCCATCATATGTTAAATCTGGATTGTAGGTACTAGTATAAATAGGAGCATCCGGAAATGCCTGATGCATAAGAAGAGTAACTTGTTCAGCTCCGCCACGCCTTACCAGTTCATCATGTACAATAGCAATCTTCATATTGAGCCGATGCATTTTTGTAATATTGTGCAAATATATGATTTTCTATTTAAACGCTTATCCGCACAAAATAGTATCAAAGGGACAGAAAAAATCTTTACACTTTTTAAGCATTCGTAAAAAAACGTTCAACATATTTATATATAGACATTTACAGCCGATAGCCATTCGATATTCTGTTTTTCCGAACTGATATTTTAAATATGTATTATCATTTTTTATAAATTGAACAAATTAGATCAACCAATTTTGAAGCAGAAATTGAAAAAGAATAGTTCTTAAGGAGTTGCTGCCCTTTTTGTATGAGTTCTGTACGCAGTTGTTCCGAACTGCAGATCAGATCAATGGCATCTGCTATGGATTTCTCATTTCTCGGGTCAAAATAGAGCATAGCATCTCCGTAAATTTCATGGAAAACTTCAATATCTGATCCGATCACTGGACATCCTTTTTGAATCGCTTCAAGAGGTGGCAGGCCAAATCCCTCATAAAGAGATGGAAATATAAAAGCTATTGCATTGCTGTACAGCTGGAACAATGTCTCATCATCAACTCTACCCAAAAACTCTATCTGGTTATTCTTACTTTCATTAAATCGAATTTCCTTAAAGCTTTTCTCATTGCCTCCGACTATTTTCAAGTTGACACCGGTTGTTTCCACTAGTTGGAAAGCAGAAATCAATCTTTCCAAATTCTTTCTCGGATCCATTGATCCAACAAATAGAATATAATTTTTATTCATCTGTTTGGTCCGAAAATGTTCAGAATTCTCCGTAACAGCATTATAAATGACATGTACATTATCCGAATTCATTCCGAATCGACTAACTATTTCATTTTTTGAGGTTTGGCTAACAGTAATAATACATCTGGTCGTTTTCAGTAACAACGGTATAATTAATGAATAAAACATTCTAAATGGCCAGTTATGCCATTTCTCTTTTTGTAAAAAAGCCAAATCATGAACTGTTATGAGTTTCTTTCTATGTAAAAGCGGTGCCGTATTACAAAAATTGATCAACAAATCATTCTTATTCAGATAAAAAGGTAACTCCAGCTGTTCCCAAAGATGTCCTGTCAATCTACCGACACATTTAGCATTCAATGCTTCGGCCAATTGCGTCTGAATAATATTGTTAGGAGCGATAAATATGACCTCCATGTCGATCATTTTTCTCAATTTCAAGGAAAGTTCAATGGCATAACGCTGAACCCCAGTCAACGATTGAGTCAAAAATCTGCTATTTACGACAACTCTCATGTTTACCTACAAAATCAATAATTATCGATTCGTTGCCGAACAGCATCATACTCTTCGGCAATTTCCTCATTCATTAGGATGACTGTGTGATCGTAATCCATCAATCATACCCCTCAGTTGTGCCTTAATAACACCCTTGTGCCCTTGAATGCCCCACTTAATAAATCGAGGAATCCGGCTGATCAGGAAATAAGCGAATGTGGAAAATTGATCAAACCTGCTTGCATGCCATCTAGCCACCAGAAAGCGGTTCCGGATAATCCAATAGGCTGAAAATTCGGAGAGTTCACCTCCGGAACTGGCACTGAATTTATGCCATATAACAGATGTCGGTACCTGATATAGCTTCAGGCCCTTTTCCCTGGCTCTGATGCAATAATCCAAATCCTCGCTGTACATGAACAACGCTTCATTCAGCAAGCCTGTTGTTTCCAGACATTTTTTCGATATAAACATCAGACAACCTGTAATAAATTCCGTTTCATGAGGCGTATCTTTGGCAAGAACCTCCGATATGTTTCGATTCTCATTGATGTGAACGGGCTTACCTATACGTTTATTGTAATTGCCTCCGTCATACCAAAGAATATCTTTCGATTGATATAAAAATATCCGGCCACCGATTATATCAGCCGCCTTATTTCCCTGCCTGAACCGGATGATTTCATTCAAAAATTCCGGATGGACAATGGTATCATTATTTAACAGGACCACTCCTTCGAAATCGTCTTGCTCAAGTGCCAGTTGAATACCATGATTGTTACCTCCGGAAAATCCTAAATTCCTGGATTCCATGACCAGTAACAACCGAATCTGATCGTCAAAGATACTATTCCCGGCCTGATCACTGACAGACTTTCCATGTTGTTCCTCTTCGACAAACCGTCTTAGAGCGTCTGCATCGTCCTTTCCGGAACAATTGTCAATTACAATGATATTGAAAGTAGACCTGACCGCTTGCAGACTTTTCAGGCATTCAATCGTGTCTCCACTGTTATTATAATTGATGGTGATCAGGTATATCATGGCTTGATCTGTCGATCGGTACGTTCAAATTACATCAATGATTGGTAAACTTCGAAATGTTCTCTAGCTGTCTTTTCCCACGAAAAATGTTCTAACTGACGATGCCCTAAGATGATTTTCTCTTTCCGGAACGTCTCATCAACAAGAACTCGCTCTATTTTATCAGCCATATCCTCCTCCTGATAAGGATCAAAATAGATACCGGCAGCACCGGCTACTTCCGGGAAACAACTGGCATCACTCAGAACGACCGGACAACCATACACCATTGCTTCCAGAATTGGCATGCCAAATCCCTCTGAATAAGAAGGATAAACGAACATTTCCGCATCCCGGTAAAGTCTTGCCATTGTCCATTCATCAGCCCCTATCTGTATAACCATTCCTTGCAGCCGAAGCTTCCGTATGCGTTGTTCTTCCTCCTCCGAAAACGTTCGACCTGTACAAATTAGTCTTAGATCCGGAAAATGCTTTTTAACGATAGCATAAGCCTTGAGAAACCGGTCAAAATTTTTAAAGCCATACCGTTCTCCTACAAAAAGCAAATACGGGTGACCGATCACTCGGTCCTTATTCAAGTCAGTTGGTATGACTTTATCAACCCCATGATGTATCACCACAATTTTGTCCGGATTGACCTGCCACAAATTGACCAGATCGTTTTTTGTGTACTGACTCACAGCCACAATGACATCGGCACGTGCTACCGATTGCTTCTGAAAAGCCTCCCTGTTATCGATGTTGTTTGCCAATGTATTGGTATAAAGCTGCCTGTACTTTGTATAATTCATGTCATGAAAGGTCATGACCATTTTCTTCCTTTTGATGGCGTTCAGGTAGTAGGTGTCGAAATCTGTCTGATGGAAAATATCATACGCTCCTTGTGACAGTTTCCAATACGTATACGGTCTGTTAAGCCAATACATCAGAAACGCTTTTCCTTTAAAAGGGGTGGACGGTAGGAAATCACAATAATTGAAAAGTGCCGGCGACTTGATGTACTCATTGTCGGCAATCCTGGTCGTTGACTCCCAGACCTCCCGAGGCAGATGCCTCAACAATTCGCTGAAGTATTTAGATGCCCCGCCATATTTCTGAGTAGAAAATATCTTATGATCGAACAATACCTTCATTACTTACGGATTATTATTTCTGTTCCAATACCGATTCCAGTTCCGTGCTGACAACCTGCTTCCTGTCGTCGTAACTTTCTATCCCGAACACCTGATTGTCGTATTTGGCAAAAATATTGGAATTGGTTTTAATTAGAATAACCACACTGTACACAACAACCACAGACACCATCACCAGCTTGTTGATGCTTTTTTCGAGGAGACCGAGAATCTCCGGATAAATGATCCAGTAGGAAAAAGCGAACAGCAACGTTATGCGTTGGATGGCAATCATGATCTCTGAGAAAAAAAAGTACGCGAAAAAAAACAGGATATATGAGTTGACAAACATGACAATGGATGGATTCCGTTCTTTTAGTTTAGGCAACAGCCACACAGACAAAACAAATGTAGCCGTTCGTTCAAAATAGGAAAGGCCGACTCCAACGGATCTGGAATACAGATCACTAGCAAAATACAACCGGGCTTTGACAGCCATACGTCCACCCATCATATCGGTAATTGCCAGTACTATGGGTTTTAGATAAGATATCTGCAACAGGACAAGAATGTTTCCCACAATGAAAATGGTCCAAATCACCCATTTTGGCCACTCTTTGTTCAAAAAGAAATACAACGGGATGAAGAACAGGGCACTGGTATGCAAAGTGCATCCTGCAATATTCAGCAGCATATACGGAACGATTTTCCGCTCTTCAATATATTTTAACGAGATCAAGAAAAGCAAGATCGCTTTGACGTTACGCATCAGGTTGAATTCAATCCCGAGTCCTCCGAAAATCAGGAATAAAATGAAACTCAGCACATAATATTTCGAGTATCTTCTGAAAAAAATATCCAGTAAAATGACATCGATTACAACATTTACAAATACCCAGGCAAAGTAATCAGGAATAATTGACTTAAATAGAACGGTTAGAAAAATAAAACCCATTTCAATTCCGGCCTGATCAGTACTCGCGTCTGTAACAAATTCGGAGGTAAAGTCAGTTGTGAATGCACTACCAAGGTTCCCCCCCCAAAGGGTCGGCAAGCCATTGAATATATTGTAATAAACCAGCCAGTCCGTATTGACAAAACCTCTTAGCCCGAAGAAGAAAACGAAGCCGGCCATCGTTGCCCAACGGACATATTTAGTATCCTGTTCAAACTTAAGGCATCTGAACTCCATGAACATCAGGAGGACAAAATAGGTCAGCAGAACCAGATAGGGAAGCGAATATGACGTGCTATAAACTGGCATGACGATAATAATTAAATCCTTCCATGAATGATTTCATTCCCAGCTTCCATTTGGCCATAGGCCATCTGAACAAGTTGTGTACAATGTGCAACATCATATTATATACAATCACATATTCAGCATAAGGCCTGGAATAATTTTTTAAGGCAAAATATACCAAATTCCGGTATTGAAACCGGATGGAAAAATCGCTCAACACACCGGTGGAGGTTCCTTCCTTATGATGAACCACCGAAGCCGGAATGTACCATAACGTATGGTGTTGCTTCATGACGGCCCTGTAAACGAAATCGGTATCGTCCCAGTAGACAAAATAACGTTCATCCATAAGCCCGACTTTTTCAAATACATCGCGGCGGATAAGCAGGAAACAAGTCGGCGCAAATGTCATT
>JAUZOU010000157.1 GCA_030706285.1 Bacteroidota bacterium | reverse complement strand
TCGTTGCTGATATTTGGAGGCATTTCTTGCAAGTGCGTACATATTGTACATCCACCAGAAAGCAGGCATCACTTCCAGTCTGTCTTTTGACAAGTTGTTGTTCACCAATGAAAATGGCATCTTGATATCCAGTTCAGCCGGATAATCAGACTTGGACAGCAACGTATAGGAGGCAAAACGGGAAGAATGTTTTATACTAGTACATAGACCGGGCCAGAAACCTCGGCCGGCCTGTATTTCATTGTCATTCGAACGGCTATTGTGGTTGGATCCCAATGTGGCTCCAGCGGCAAGGTTGCTCTGTCCCATAACGAGAGCCGCTACCAGAAACGAGTTGTTATGATGTTGCTCATGCGCCGGAAAAATGAGATTATTCAATACTTCGCAACAAGAAATCGTCGAGTTGTCTCCCAAAAACGAATTGAGCAAACGGGCTCCGTATTTTAAGCTTGAATTGTCGCCCAAAATAAAACGGATAGCGATGCAGTTGTAGAAAATATGACAGCCGTAGCCCACAATCCCATTAACAAGGACAACCCCTTCACCGATCTGGGCCGGCTCTTCTTCGGAGGAATTGATGGTAATGTTCTTTAATTTGCTGGCGCCTTTGATGTAAGCGTGCGTACCGACTTTCGCATCTTTGATGATGCTACAGTTTTTGATCACACAATAGTTGCCGGTGGTACCGTAATAACCTCGACGGTCGTCCATACTTTCCTGGGTGATGTGTTTCAGCCTTTCCTGTAAAGACTTGTCTTCGATGTGTCTCGCCCACAAATAGGCATCCGCAGCGATCATGCCATCAAAAGGAAGCACTTTGCGACAACCGGTTTCGTTCATCAATTCAAGCCATGTTCTGACACTTTCCGGCTCTCCGTCCTTTATTATACCATTGCCAAACTTGGCATGATCGGTTGTGTTCATTTCCTGGATATTGAACAGGATGGAACTGTCACCAATGATGTAGTGTGCCAGGTAATGAACATCATGAATGGCAACATCATTACCGATATCACAGGATATAATGAGACTGTTGGAAATGCCAACCGGCATCCTCAAATCATGATACTGGAGAATGACATTCCGGACACAGCCGATCCTTACCAATCCGAAAAATTGATTGTTTTTGATCATTTTTGGCTCAAACGGATCGGACACTAAGATGTCATCCCAGTTTTGTGCCGTATTGTCGTTTTTGACCAACCGCTCTACCTCATCTGAACGTAACTGTCTCCAACCGTTCTCCGGGAGGCTTGTTTGAGTGTTTCTGAGGTAATTTTCATCTTTTCCTTCCGGTAAAAATTCAGGAGAGATGAAGTGGTTGCCCATCGTTTCCGATGGCAGTATAGTCACTTTGTCCATTTTATTGAGGTATTTAACAGGGCTGTTAGCGGTTAGATCGAATTTTCAGAATGATTACCTGAAAGCGATTGACACTCAAAAATATAAAAATAATAAGCTTTTTATATTAAAAGTGCCAATTTTTTCTGAGAACGTGTCGTTTGTTAATAATTAAGTGTCTTTTTTCGTTATATCGACGCTGCAAGACTTTCGGCACAGCGCTCTCCATCAATGGCGGCACTGACGATGCCACCAGCGTATCCGGCACCTTCCCCGCAAGGGAAAAGGCCTGAAATCTGTATGTGTTCTAGTTTGTCCGGTTTTCGCAACATCCGGATAGGGGATGAGGTCCTGGTTTCGATTCCAAGAAGCAATGCTTCATTGGTCAGAAAACCTTTGTTATGACGGTCAAATTGGTTGAATCCTTCTTGCAGACGCGTCACGATGTTGGCAGGAAGCCATTCGTGCAACGGTGAGCTCACCGTCCCTGGAGTATAGGAGGAAACAGGAAGACTGGAGGAACGTTTGCCTGTTACGAAATCGTTCATTCGCTGAGCCGGGGATGTTTGGCTGCAACCTCCATGCAGGTAGCAGAGTGCTTCAAGCTGTTCTTGAAAATGCATCAGGGTTAATTCAACAGGGATATCGGTTTCAGTGGCCATTTTTTTGATTTCTTCAGATACAGCCCAACCTGAATCCAATAACTTTTCTGCAAGTTCGTGTTGTAGCATTTCCGTCAGATCCTCCGGATGGAACTCGACGACAAGCCCTGCGTTAGCCCAACGTGAGCCACGATTGGACGGTGACATACCGTTTACCACGATTTGGTTGGGCCCACTGGCAGCTGGCACGACGAACCCTCCTGGACACATGCAAAATGAATAGACGCCACGTTCATGCACTTGTGTAACCAAACTGTATTCGGCCGCCGGAAGAAAGTCTCCACGACCTTCCTTGGAATGATATTGCAGTTGGTCGATCAATTGTTGCGGATGTTCCAGTCGTACTCCAACAGCCAGGGATTTGGCTTCCTGCCGGATGCCTTTTTGAGACAAAAGCCGATAGACATCGCGGGCTGAATGCCCCGTTGCCAAAATGACAGGCCCAAAAATTTCGTGTCCTTTGGACGTTCGGATACCGGCTATGCGTTGTTCTTTTATCAAGAGATCGTCCATCCTGGTTTCAAAATGGACTTCGCCGCCACAGGTAAGTATTTGCTCGCGCATTCGTTCAATGACAGCTGGTAATTTGTCCGTTCCGATGTGCGGATGTGCATCGATAAGAATGGAGGAGCTGGCCCCAAACTGGCAGAAAACCTGAAGGATTTTTTCAACGCTGCCCCGTTTTTTACTACGCGTATAAAGCTTACCATCAGAAAAAGCACCGGCACCACCTTCGCCAAAGCTGTAATTTGACTCAGGATCGACCACCTGACTGCGAGAAATCAGGGCAATATCTTTTTTGCGTTCGCGCACCGGTTTGCCACGTTCTACAATGATAGGACGAACGCCCAACTCTATCAGCCGGAGCGCTGCAAACAATCCCCCCGGGCCTGCTCCGACAATTATGGCCGAAGGCGCTTTTGAGACGTCTGGATATAGTATGGGCTGAAAAAGTGTTTCTTCTGGCAACTCATTCAAAAAAACCCTGACTTTCAGGTTTATATAGATCGTCCGTTGCCTGGCGTCAATAGAACGACGCAGGATGCGCACTCCGTTGATATCCCCAGAAGACAGACCCTTTTCCTGGATCAGCCATTGTTTGACGGATTGTTCGTTGGCGGCCTGAGCCGGAAGGATGCGTATGTCAAATTCATGAATCATATGAGTGATCGTTTCATTCAGGCAAACAGGAGCTTGAATGCTTCCTCTACTTTGCTGACCTGATGGATTTCCATTTTGAACCGACTGAGATCAATTGAAGAGGCTGTCATTTTGGGTATGATAATCCGGTTGAAACCTAGTTTCTGAGCTTCGAACAGTCGTTGTTCGATCCGGTTGACTGCCCGGATTTCTCCGGACAAGCCGACTTCTCCAGCCAGACAAATATCTTTGTCGATGATGAGATCGAGGCTGGACGAAAGGATGGAACTTAAAACCGCCAGATCAATGGCTGTATCATTCACCTTGATTCCTCCTGCAATATTCAGAAAAACATCTTTTTGTGCCAGTTTAAAACCCGCTCTCTTTTCAAGAACTGCCAGTAACATATTCAATCGCCGTAGGTCAAAGCCGGTCGCCGAGCGTTGCGGGGTTCCGTAAGCAGCCGTACTCACAAGGGCCTGCACTTCGATCAGGAAGGGGCGGATGCCTTCAATGGCTGCGGCTATGGAGATGCCACTAAGGCCGGTATGGTTTTGCGAAAGCAATAATTCAGATGGATTCACCACTTCTCGTAACCCATCTTGCAACATTTCATAAATGCCAATTTCCGCTGTACTTCCAAACCGGTTCTTGATGGAACGGAGAATACGGTACATGTATTGCTGATCGCCTTCGAAAAGCAATACGGTATCCACAATATGTTCCAGGACTTTAGGACCTGCCAGCACGCCTTCTTTATTGATATGACCGATTAAAATAACAGGCGTACCACTTTCTTTCGCATATCGAAGTAATGCGGCGGCTGATTCTTTGACTTGTGTGACGCTGCCCGGAGATGATTCTGCCACCTCTGTCGAAACTGTCTGGATGGAATCGATGATCAACAAATCCGGTTTGATGTTCGCCGCATGAACAAAGATTTCCTCCAACGATGTCTCGCTGACGAACCAGGCTTGCTGATTTTCTCCTGTAATTCGTTCGGCTCTGAGTTTCAGCTGTTGTACGCTTTCTTCACCCGAAACATAGAGCACTTTCCGGTCTTTCATGCGTAACACGGTTTGCAGGACGAGCGTTGATTTTCCGATGCCAGGTTCTCCTCCCAGCAAAATCAGTGAACCCGGAACGATGCCACCGCCAAGGACCCTGTCAAACTCTCCTCCAGCAGTGCTGATGCGGGGCTCTTCTGCCAGTTCCACGTCAGACAATAAGACCGGTTTTGACTTTGGCGCGTGAAATCCTGAAACAGTTGGCCTTTTTACAACATCGGTCCGGATAATTTCTTCCTGATAGGTATTCCATTCTCCGCAGGACGGACATTTGCCGATCCATTTTGGCGAATCTGCACCGCAATTGTTGCACACATAAATACTTTTTGCCTTAGCCATGTCTATTTGTTAAATTGATTCTGTTCAGCCGGACTGGTTACAGTCACAAATTTACACGATAAATTGTATTTTCCCTCATGAAAGACGCGACCGGTTGAAAAGTTTCGGGAAGGGCTGCTATGGGCCTTCAACTGATTAACTGGAGAAGGAGTGGGGCAATAGGCATTGATAGACTGCCACTATAAATCGCCGTTCTACTGAACCGGACAGGCAAACTTCGATTCGAGAAGCAACTACTTTTAATTCGCCGTTTCACTGGCATGGGTAGGCTGCTAGCTCCGATTCGAAAAGCTAAAAACCGGGTCTCATTCGGCTGAATTCTCGAGGCGTCGCTGCCGCTCTTCGGAAGACGAAAATTCGGGCGACTCGTCCTGCACGTTTCGACGCATACGGTCACACACGATACCGTTCAGCGTGTAAAAACTTTTTCTCAGATCCGTCGGATAAGGATGAGGTAATACCTCATTGAGGCTGTCAGGTTGAACATGCCTGTCAGCGTTCAATCATCAACAGCTCACGGAGCGTGCACGGGTCTGCGCTCCCGTGAAGCTTGAGCCGCACTCCATTAGGATAGGTGATCTCGCAAAAGGACGATTCCTCGGTTTCCACGGCTAGCTTTCCATGACCCGAAAACGGAACAGCAGAAGAACCCACGTTCTGTCCTTTATCAAAGACAATGGGCACAAAGCCATGACGCGGCGGCAGCTGGTTTCTCATCCTGCGAAACCAGTAATAAAACTTGGCTTCGTTCATACTCAGGTTTGAACAATACGAACGAATCGACAAACCCGACTCCAGAAAGTCCTCATAGATCACTTTGAATTTTTGCTCGGTTAACATAACTCTGTCTTTTGGTTTTAACAAACAAAGCTAAGCAACACTGCAAGAACTTAAAACACGGGGTTCACCGGATGGTTACACCAAAGCCCGGCGTGAACTGATCAGAAACCGATCGTTTAAGGTACTTTCTGAAGGTGTATAAATGGCATTCAGTATTCCAAGGCGAAGAGCGTTGGCGATTTTTCGACTGTCACGACGATCCTCCTTTTGAAGACGGTCTTTTGGGGCGCTGGGAATATCTGCAGCGTTAACCACGAGGTTGTGAATGCCAAGATTACATAGGCGGTAATGCGCCCATAGTCCACTAAAACCGGCCTCATAAGCCGAATAATAGGTGGCTCCGGGATAGTCCTTCCGCAGATAGTCGTTCAATACTTCAGGCTTCGGCGGCATGACAAATGTCTTCAGATTTGATCCATCAGTTAAGATGGTCACCTGCCAGCTTATAAGGTGTGCATCAAAACCGGCATAAATATTTTGACCTTCAAAATTTAAATCGTTCTTTTGTGTTAGCATAAGGCATTGAATATTATTTGTTAATGATTGGATCCATAAAAATAATGTTCTTTGCTTTATGCTAAACAGGAACACATTTATATTTCAAACATAGGGACTAAGCCACAGCTGCCTTAGGCGGGCAAGGCCTGGCCACCCATTACCAACAAGGCGAAAAAAGATACAACACACAAAAAAATGACAAATAATATTGCATTATATGATTATCGAAATAGTAATAAACACTGTAAATATCAAAACTGTGAATAAGTACAATCTGTTTATTTTTTTGTTTTTATTCACAACTTTTAGTTTCAGTGCAAAAGCGCAGACTGGTGCAAATGACTTCACCTTTAACCCATCAATACCAGGTTTTGGTAATGGAGCAAATAATGATATTCGTTCAACCGCTATACAAAGCGATGGGAGAATTATTATCGGTGGCAATTTTACTTCTTATAACGAAACGGCAATAAATCGTATTGGCCGTATAAATGCCGATGGATCGCTTGACTTAACTTTTAACACGGGAGTAGGAGCAAACAGTTTTGTCACGAAAACCATCATCCAAAATGATGGGAAAATTATTATTAGTGGACTTTTCACTTCCTATAACGGAATTCCAAGAAACCGCATTGCCCGTCTTAATACTGATGGATCGCTTGACGGAACTTTTAATTCAGGAACCGGAGCAAACAATGATATCCTTACAACCGCCATACAAAGCGATGGGAAAATTATTATTGGTGGTTATTTTACTTCTTATAACGGAACTCCAAGAAATCACATTGCCCGTCTCAATGCCGATGGTACCCTTGACAATGCTTTTAACCCAGGAACAGGAGAATACAGTTATATCCTTTCAATTGCCATACAAAGCAACGGGGAAATTATTATTGGTGGCGATTTCACTTCTTATAATGGAACTGCTAGAAATCACATTGCCCGCCTAAATATTGATGGAACACTGGACGACACTTTTAATCCGGAAAGCGGGACAAATGGAGATATCGTAACAATTACCATACAAAGTGATGAGAAAATTATTATAGGCGGCTATTTCACATCCTATAACAATACGGTAAGAAATTG
>JAUZOU010000156.1 GCA_030706285.1 Bacteroidota bacterium | reverse complement strand
TCACAGGATGGTTTTCCTGCCAACAAACCGCATCGGCCGCTTCCTCCGGAACGCCCATCAATTATGTGGTAGATCAGTTTGCAGACATGCAGATTCTACGGTACGACGTACCTGGTTTCGACAAACTGACGCTGAAACAAAAAGAGCTGATCTACTACCTGAACGAAGCCGCCCTGCAGGGCCGCGATATTCTGTTCGACCAGAACGACAAACACAACTTGTGCATTCGCCGGACACTGGAAAGTATTTACAAAAACGCCAAGGTCAACCGCAACAGTGAAGACTGGAAACAATTTGTCATTTACTTCAAACGCGTACTGGTATCCAATGGCATCCATCATCATTATGCCACCGATAAGTTTGTACCGGGATTTTCCAAACAGTTTTTCTCATCGGCCGTCTTGTCTGTCAATCCAGCCACCCTTCCGCTGGCTAAAGGAGAAACAGCACATAAGCTCATTGATCGACTGACACCTATATTATTCGATCCGGCCATTGATGCCAAACGCGTCAATCAGAAAGCTGGGCAGGACCTGTTGATGACATCAGCAGAAAACTATTATCAGGGCGTCACCCAAGAGGAAGCTGAAACGTTCTACAACGCCATGAAAAATCCCAATGACCAGACACCTGTTTCCTATGGTCTGAACAGCCGGCTTGTCAAGGAAAACGGCAAGCTCGTGGAAAAAGTCTGGAAAGAAGATGGTCTCTACGGCCCAGCCATTAAAAAAATCATCTACTGGCTCGAGAAAGCTGCAACGGTCGCTGAAAACGACAAACAGGCCAAGGTTATCCGCACCCTTATCGACTTCTATAAAACCGGCAGTCTGAAAACATTTGACGATTATTCCATAGACTGGGTGAAAGACCTGGACTCCAGAGTGGATTTCGTGAACGGTTTCATTGAATCCTACGGCGATCCGCTCGGACTGAAAGGTAGTTGGGAAAGTACCGTCAACTTTAAGAACGAAGAAGCCACCAAACGCACCGAAACTATCAGCAGCAACGCCCAATGGTTTGAAGACCATTCACCGGTGGAAAAGCAATTCAAGAAAGAAACCGTCAAAGGCGTAACGGCCAAAGTCATCACCGTGACTATGCTGGGTGGTGATTGTTACCCAACCACTCCGATCGGCATTAACCTGCCAAATTCCAATTGGATTCGCCGCGACTATGGGTCCAAATCCGTCACCATTGACAATATCTCAGAGGCCTATGACAAAGCCAGTCAAGGCTCCGGTTTCAACGAAGAATTCATGTGGAGCGACAAGGAAATAGCGTTGTCCAAAAACTACGGTTTCCTGGCCGACAACCTGCACACCGACCTGCACGAATGCCTCGGACATGGTTCCGGCAAATTGCTGCCAGGCGTCGACCCCGATGCACTCAAAGCTTATGGATCAACCATCGAAGAAGCCAGAGCCGACCTGTTCGGCCTGTACTACCTTGCCGATCCGAAACTAATTGAACTGGGCCTGGTTCCGAACGATGACGTGTACAAGGCCGAATACTACAAGAACATCATGAACGGTCTGATGACGCAACTTATCCGTATTGAGCCAGGCAACAACATCGAAGAATCCCACATGCGCGACAGAGCCCTCATTGCCAGTTGGGTCTATGAAAAAGGCTTGCCCGGCAACGTGATCGAATTGAAACAACGCGATGGCAAAACATATGTGGTCATTAACGATTATCCGGCACTTCGCACCCTTTACGGTCAATTGCTGGCTGAAATCCAACGCATCAAGTCGACGGGTGATTTCGAGGCCGCCCGTAACCTGGTGGAACAGTACGGCGTCAAAGTAGACTCCACCTTGCACAAGGAAATCAGAGAGCGTTACGCCAAACTGAACCTGGCACCCTACAAAGGGTTTGTCAATCCGGTCTACAAACCGGTTTACGACAAAAAAGGCAAACTGACAGACATCAAGGTTAGTTATACCGAAGGATTCATTGAACAGAACCTGCGGTACTCGAAGGATTATTCCAACCTTCCGACGGACAACAACTGATGTACAAGGAAATAATCCGTGATATCAAACTAAAACTGAGGCTTCGCATGAACGGCGAAGCCTCAGCTTTCATGCGCAACCGGGGGCTCCGGTATCAATTGAATTACGGTCTTGACGCCATGGCCATGCGTGACTTGGCAGCCCAATACACACCCGATGCCACTCTGGCCGGCTTGCTCTGGAACGAATCATCCCGCGAATGCAAGATCCTGGCCACCATGATCCAGCCCAAAGACAGCTTTACGCCGGCCATGGCTGACGAATGGCTGGACGCCTGCTTTACCACCGAATTGCAGGAACAACTCTGTTTCAACCTCCTTCAGCACCTGCCCTTTGCTCCCGCAAAAGCCCTCGAATGGATCCATGCCGCCGGTTCGGAACGCCAAAGCGCCGGTTACAGCCTGCTGCTCCGGCTGATCCTGTCCGGAAAACCGCTGCCTGAACTGAATGAAGCCAGACAACTGGCCGAAACAGCTATCCGGTCCGAACACTTTCAACTTCAACTTCAGGCTGGAAAGTTCCTGGAACGAATCAGCACAACTGATTAAGCCGGAACAGACCAGACTGGATGGTATGGTTTCAACAGGTCTGATCTTCCATTGTCCCGGGTATTCCATCAGACTTGTAAGAGCCATTAATAATATTCCACCGAATTGTCTGTTTTTTTGTATCTTTGCGATGCTTATTAAAACGTTATGTCAAATTCTGGCATACACGAGGCGGACGGATGTAGCATACGTCCGTTGTTTGTGTGTCATAAAGGTTTTCACAAACAAATGAATGTAGATGTATTGCTCGGCCTCCAATGGGGCGATGAAGGGAAAGGAAAAGTCGTCGATGTACTGACGCCTGAGTATGATTTGGTATGCCGCTTTCAAGGCGGTCCGAATGCAGGCCATACCCTTGAATTCAATGGTCAGAAATATGTACTTCGATCCGTGCCTTCAGGTATTTTTCAAGGTGGCAAGGTAAACATCATCGGAAACGGTGTGGTACTTGACCCAGCCTTGTTCAAGGCAGAAGTTGAACAGCTAAAAGCCAGCGGTCATCCATTGACCAACCGCTTGCTCATTTCCAAGAAAGCACACTTGATCCTGCCGACACACCGCCTGCTTGATGCCGCCAATGAAGCAGCAAAAGGCAACAGCAAGATCGGGACAACCGGAAAGGGAATCGGGCCGACCTATACGGACAAAATCAGCCGGAACGGCCTGCGTGTCGGAGATTTGCTGGACAATTTCGATGCCAAGTATAAAGCAGCTATTGCCCGCCACGAGACAATCTTGCATCAGATGAACTTTTCCTACGATCTGGCACCGCTGGAAAAAACCTGGTTCGAAGGGATAGAATGCCTGAAAGAATTCACCTTCATCGATAGCGAACACTACATCAACCAGGCGTTAAAAGCCGGCAAGAGCGTTTTGTGCGAAGGCGCCCAGGGTACGATGCTTGACGTCGATTTCGGGTCTTATCCCTTTGTCACTTCATCCAACACCATTTGCGCCGGTGCCTGTACAGGACTTGGAGTAGCGCCCCGTTCCATCGGAAACGTCTACGGTATTTTCAAAGCTTATTGCACCCGTGTCGGTAGTGGTCCTTTCCCGACGGAACTGTTTGACGAAACCGGTCAGGCGTTGCGTGACAATGGCCACGAATACGGTTCAGTCACCGGACGTCCGCGTCGTTGCGGATGGGTTGACCTGGTTGCTTTGCGCTATGCCATCATGATCAACGGCGTCACAGACCTGATCATGATGAAGAGTGATGTCATGGACAATTTCGATACCATTAAAGCTTGCGTTGCTTATCGTGTCAAAGGCGTCGAAACAGAAGACTTCCCGTTTGACATCAACGAAGGCGTCGAACCGGTTTATACGGAAATCCCCGGTTGGAAAACCGACATGAGCCATGTTCAGTCCGAAAATGAATTTCCGGAAGAATTCAACAATTACCTCAGCTTTCTGGAAGACGAACTAGGTGTCCGCATCAAGATCGTCTCTGTCGGACCTGACCGTGAACAAACTATTATTCGCTATAACGACTAATCCACTATGAACGTTCTGACACTTTATATCGTACCGTCATACCACTACGGGCCATCCATGATGATCTACGTCATCTTTATCGGATTTGCCCTGTTGAGCTGGATCATCCAGAAGGTACTGCAGTCTAAATTCAAAAAATACAGCAAAATTCCGATGCCTGGCGGCATGACAGGAAAAGAGGTAGCCGAAATGATGCTCAGGGAAAACGGTATCAACGATGTGACCGTGCAGCATACCGGTGGCCAGCTGACAGACCATTACAACCCGGCCACCAAAATTGTCAACCTGAGTGACGATGTGTACCAGAGTTGCAGCATTGCAGCCGCAGCCGTTGCCGCCCATGAATGCGGTCATGCCGTTCAGCATGCCAAGGCCTATGCCTTCCTGACCATGCGATCCAAACTGGTTCCGGTGGTCAGTTTTGCATCCCAATGGATGCAATGGGTGCTGCTTGCTGGCATTATCTTCCTGCAATCATTTCCCCAATTGCTGTTGGCCGGTATCGTTCTGTTTGCCTTAACAACCTTGTTCAGTTTCATCACCTTACCGGTCGAAATCAACGCGAGCCGTCGAGCCGTCGCCTGGTTGAGCAATACCGGCATCACCGATCGCTATACCTATCCGATGGCAACCGATGCCCTACGCTGGGCCGCTTATACCTATGTCGTAGCAGCACTGAGTTCTCTGGCCACACTGGTTTATTATATTCTCATCTTTTTAGGCGGCAGAAGCCGTAACTAACTCTGTTTTATGCAAAAACCTTCCATTCCAAAAGGAACTCGTGATTTTTCGCCGGAAGAGATGGCGAAACGCAACTATATTTTCGATACCATTCGTTCCGTCTTTCACCTGTTCGGCTTTCAACAAATCGAAACACCTGCGATGGAAAACCTGTCGACACTGATGGGCAAATACGGAGAAGAAGGAGATAAGTTATTATTCAAGATACTGAACTCCGGCGATTTTCTGGATCACGTCACAACAGACGAGTTGTCGGCCAAAAACTCGTTGAAACTGACCAATAAAATTTCAGAGAAAGGGCTGCGTTACGACCTGACCGTCCCCTTTGCCCGTTATGTCGTGATGCACCGGAACGAACTGGAATTTCCTTTCAGACGGTTTCAGATTCAACCTGTCTGGCGTGCCGACCGTCCGCAGAAAGGCCGTTACCGCGAATTCTTCCAGTGCGACGCAGACGTGGTTGGCAGCGATTCCTTACTGAACGAAGTCGAATTGCTGCAACTGATCGACGAAGTCTTCAGACGGTTTGGGCTTAGCGTCTGCATCAAAATTAACAACCGCAAATTACTGTCCGGTATTGCAGAAATCATCGGCGAATCCGAACGATTGACCGACATCACCGTCGCCATCGACAAATACGACAAAATCGGGGCCGAAAACGTTAACCTCGAGCTTGAGGAAAGAGGCCTGTCAGCCGATGCCATTACCAAATTGCAACCGATTCTCCAACTCGAAGGCAGCAACAGCGACAAGCTGGAACGCCTTAAAACCATTCTTCAGGCTTCTGAAACAGGTTTGAAGGGTATCGAGGAGCTGGAAACCATATTCAATCTCATCGCGCCGCTTGGCCTTAAGTCCCAGCTCGAACTCGACCTGCGTTTGGCAAGAGGACTGAATTACTATACCGGCGCCATTCTTGAAGTCAAAGCCCTGGATACAGAAATGGGTAGTATCACCGGCGGAGGTCGTTACGATAACCTGACCGGTGTATTCGGTCTGCCGGGTGTCTCAGGCGTAGGCATTTCCTTCGGGGCCGACCGCATTTTCGACGTACTGAATACGTTGAATCTGTATCCGGAAGAAGCCATCCGCACCACCAAAGTCCTGTTCACCAATTTCGGTGAAAAAGAATGTACCTGGTCTCTCCCCTTGGTCAAAGCTGTCCGCGAATCCGGCATTTCAGCCGAAGTTTTCCCGGAAGCTGCCAAAATCAAGAAGCAGATGAGTTATGCCAACTCCAGAAACATCGAATATGTCGTCATTATCGGTGAAACTGAAATTGCCTCCGGCAGCGTAACGCTTAAGAATATGATTACCGGAGAACAGCAATGCGTGCCGAAAGAGGCGCTGGTTTCATGCTTGAAAAACTGAAACGCCCTCATTTTTGTTACAGATTTCACCAAACCATTCCAATACAACTGAACTGTCTTTTTTATTATGAATCCTATCGATCTGAGTGAACAAGAAATCGGCCGCCGCAAAAGTCTTCAGGCGCTGCGTGAAACAGGGATCAATCCCTACCCTGCCGAAGCATATCCAACCAATGCTTTATCAAAGGATATTATCGAACATTTCCACGATGAAGAGGAAGAAAAACGTCAAGTCTGCGTTGCCGGTCGTGTCATGAGTCGTCGTATCATGGGCAAAGCTTCCTTTATGGAATTACAGGATTCGGAAGGCCGCATTCAGATATACGTCTCACGGGATGCCATCTGCCCGGATGAAAACGATAAAGAATTGTACAACACGGTCTTCAAGAAACTACTCGATATCGGAGACTTTGTCGGTATCAAAGGCTATGTGTTCCGGACTCAGATGGGTGAAATTTCCATCCACGCCGAAAGCCTGACCGTGCTGGCAAAAGCCCTGCGTCCGCTGCCTGTCGTTAAAGAAAAAGACGGCGCTGTGTTTGATGCGTTTTCCGACCCAGAACTCCGGTACCGTCAGCGGTACGTCGACCTCGTGGTAAACACTCAGGTAAAGGACATCTTCCGCAAACGGACACAAGTATTTACG
The DNA here is from genome assembly GCA_030706285.1 of Bacteroidota bacterium. Classification (GTDB taxonomy): domain Bacteria; phylum Bacteroidota; class Bacteroidia; order Bacteroidales; family UBA1402; genus UBA8389. Next base: position 173 of record JAUZOU010000156.1, on the reverse strand, counting down.
TCCATGCGCAATTTCTTCAACGAAAGCGGTTACATGGAAGTGGAAACGCCCATTCTCCAATCCATTCCGGGAGGTGCCGCCGCCCGTCCGTTCGTCACACACCACAATGCCCTGGACATTCCTTTGTACCTCCGCATCGCTGATGAATTGTATTTGAAACGCCTGATCGTAGG
>JAUZOU010000155.1 GCA_030706285.1 Bacteroidota bacterium | reverse complement strand
TTTTCCATCAGCCTGATCTGAGCTTCCTGTTCAACAGGTTCGTGCGTAGGGCCATCCTCGCCTACCCGGAATGCATCATGTGTCCAGATGAATTTGACAGGGACTTCCATCAAGGCTGCCATACGGACAGCCGGCTTCATGTAATCCGAGAAAACAAAAAATGTACCACAGGCTGGAATGATACCACCATGGAGTCCCATACCGATGCAGACACAGGCCATGGTCAGTTCTGCCACACCTGCCTGCAAGAAAGCGCCGCTGAAATCATCTTTTGTAATGGCCTTGGTCTTTTTCAGGAAACCGTCCGTCTTATCCGAATTGGACAAATCGGCAGAAGCCACAATCATATTTTCAACGTGCTGGGCCAGATAGCCGAGTACCGTTGCAGAGGCTGCACGGGTAGCGGCACCCGGTTTTTGTTCAATGGCAGCCCAATCCAATTCAGGTGCCTTGCCGGAGAACCATGTTGCCAGTTTGGCAGCTGCTTCAGGATTTGCCTTAGCCCATTCTGCTTTGGCACTATATTTTTTTGCTACAATGATATCAAGTTCTTTGGCTCTGGCTGTATACAATTCGGCCACTTCAGGGAAGATCCTGAAAGGATCGGCAGGATCGCCGCCCAAATGTTCGATGGTCTTTTCGAAGCAGGCACCAGATTCACCAAGCGGTGCACCATGAGTCGCACATTTGTTTTCGAAGCTGCTTCCATTTGCAGTAACAGCACCTTTGCCCATTATGGTCTTTCCGATGATCAAACAAGGTTTACCTTTCACGGCCTGAGCTTTTTTCAAGGCATCGCGTAACGCATCCACATCGTTTCCTTTTGTTTCGAAGACGTCCCAGCCCCATGACTGGTATTTCATGGCCGTATTTTCGCTTGTGACGGCACAAGTTTCAGTTGATAGCTGAATGTCGTTGGAGTCGTAAAACATAATCAGGTTATCCAATCCCAGATGTCCGGCCAAACGTCCGGCACCCTGAGAGATCTCTTCTTCCACACCGCCATCCGAAATGTACGCATAAATAGTTTGTCCCATCTGTTCACCAACTTTCGTTTTTAGAAATTTGGCGGCAATAGCAGCACCGATTGCAAACGTATGACCTTGACCAAGTGGGCCTGACGTGTTTTCAATACCACGTGCCACATTCAGTTCCGGGTGTCCTGGAGTCGGACTACCCCATTGACGGAATTGTTTTAGTTCATCGATCGTGAACTTACCTGTCAATGCAAGCTGGGCATACAACATTGGTGACATGTGACCCGGATCCAGAAAAAAACGGTCACGTCCTTCCCATGTCGGATTTTTCGGATCATACACCAAAAATTCGCTATACAGAAGGTTGATGAAATCAGCTCCTCCCATCGCACCTCCGGGATGTCCGGATTTGGCTTTTTCAACCATGGATGCAGCCAAAATGCGAATATTGTTGGCTGCTTTGTTCATTAAAGCGGTGTTATTCATATGTTTTCGGAAAAAATTTTCACAAAGATAAAGAATCTTTCTACATTTGCCCGCATGAGAAGATGTTTTTGGAAGCAAATATTACTGATTACAACGCTTTTAACCAGCGTACAAGGGGGATATTCGGTACCAGCCCCAAGAGGACTGGTCAGCCTGACCCAACCAGACGGCAAAAAACTATCCGCTTATTTGAAAGGCGATGAATTTTTTCATTACGCAGTTTCTCCAGACGGCTATATCCTGTTATCGGACAGTGATGGGTATTATACCTACGCAGTTCACGACTCAGCAGGAAATCTGAAATCCGGTCTGGTCAAAGCAGCCAATGAAACTGCTCGAAGTACCGAAGAACAAACGTTCCTGAAAACCATCAAACCTGGTATGTCCTTTTCCGGCAAACAGCAGCAGCAATCTACCGCAAAGCGTATAGAACGGGCCATTCAACGAGAAACCAGGCTCAGAAGCGCAACCACGTCAGCGGACGGATTAATCAATGAGTATCCGACTACAGGCACCGTGCGATCGTTGGTAATCCTGGTCAACTTTTCAGATGTGTCCTTTACCACAGCCAATCCGCAAACCGAATTTGAAAATATGCTGAATAAACATGGCTACAACAAACGTACTCATATTGGCAGTGTACGTGATTATTACCTGTCAAATTCAGACAGTCTGTTTACACCTGAATTTGACGTAGTCGGCCCCGTAACGCTCAGCAATCCAATGGCTTATTATGGAGCCAACGATAGTGAAGGGAATGATGTTCATCCGGCCAAAATGGTTAAAGAGGCCTGCCAACTGGTTTCTTCTTCGGTGGATTTTTCAAAATACGATGCTGACAAGGACGGATATGTGGACAACGTCTACATTTTTTATGCCGGAAAAGGAGAAGCCGACGGCGGCTCGGCCAACACCATCTGGCCCCATTCCTGGAGTCTTAGCGGTGAAGGGCTAAGCTTAGCTCTGAATGGCAAAAGCATTGAAGATTACGCCTGCAGTGCTGAGTTGGACGGTTCGAATGTTCTAACAGGCATAGGCACCTTCACACATGAATTCGGACATATTTTAGGTCTTCCGGACATGTACGACGTGGATTATGATAATTATAACGGAGAAGGGTTCGACATCGGAGAATGGTCACTAATGGCCTACGGTGCGTATAACAGCGATGGCTGTGTGCCACCTTGTTTAACCTTGCTCGAACGGAAAATGCTTGGTTGGGCTACTCCTGTCGAATTGTCCGTACCTGCCGATTTAGTACTACGTCCGCTGGTCTCTTCCAATTCAGGTTACATCATCAATACGTCCAATGCCGGAGAGTATTTTCTGTTGGAAAACCGGCAACAAAAAACAGGGACATGGGATGCCTACGTCCCCTATCACGGCATGCTCATCTATCACATCGACATGCGCAGCAATGCCAGTACATCGTTGAGTTATTACGGGACCAAAGAGACCTGGAGTTATGCCACGCTCTGGAAAGAAAATATGGTCAATGCCATCGCCCAACATCAATGCGCAGACATTGAAGAAGCGGACAACAGCGGTATCATTTATACTGGTAAAAATTACAGTAGCTATTATTCAAGCCTTAAGGGCGATCCTTTTCCCGGAGCAAGTCAAATCACGCTGTTTACAGATAATACCACTCCTTCCATGAAAACATGGAATGGAACAGCGCTTAGCAAACCCGTTTCCAGCATTACGGAGACGGACAGTTTGATCACGTTCAAATTCATGGGAGGGTCCAAGCCGATGAAAGCTCCGGTTACTCAACCGGCAAAAAGCATTCAACCTTTCTTGTTTACTGCTAGCTGGTCTTCTGTTGAAGGGGCAACAGCCTACTATCTGGATGTTTATACGCTGGATGTTTCTTCCGGAGATTCTGTCAAAACATATATTTGCCAGCATGCGATGGTGACTGATACATTCAAAATCATCAGTGTCAAGGCGGATTTAACCGATTATTACTATCAGGTACGTGCAACTGACGGATTCAACATTTCCGGCTATTCAGGTATCTGTCGTTTAACCACAACGAACAGCACTCCGACGGCAAAAGCAGCAACGGAGGTCAAACCGTTTAGTTTCAGGGCAAACTGGAAACCAGAAAGTTGGGCAACAGGTTATTACTTAACGATTTATGAACAGCCTGATAGTCTTTCCTCTCCAACCATTCTCTCAGGTTATGACCAACTTTATGTAACCGATACCTTTTGTGTCGTCAATGAACTGGATGATAAACGGACGTATACCTATCGAGTCAAAGCGACAGATGGCCAGGCAACAGGGAACAGTTCTGCCTTAATCAGTCTGACTACGGCAAAAGCCACGGCTGTCATTGATTATGTCAAAGGCCGGACAATCTATCTGAAAGGTATCGATCCGAAAACGCCTGTCAGGTTGTACAATTTGGCGGGACAACTGATACAAGTTTCCACGGAAAATATAGTTGAAGTAGCCCGAGGAGGTCTATATATCGCAGAAGTCTGGTTCGATGGTTCTCGCAAACACATCAAGGTGCTGGTTGAATAATCTATTTACCGGAACACACAGATTTTCATTATAGCTGTTATCATAAAAAAACGAGGTCGTCAGGAAATGCCCGGACGACCTCAATTCTTTTACGCTATTTAATACTTAAATAGTCTTGAAGAAATTGTCTTCGGTCAATTGACCGAGTAAGGCGTATTTCTTATACGCTTCACTGTAAAAAGCAACCATTCTGGGATCCGGTTTGTACTCATTGGCAAAACCTTGTCCCATGGTCTTCTGGGCATCTTCCACCTTGTCATAGACACCGGCGACAACCGCAGCAAACATAGCCGCACCGAAAGCACAAGCCTGTTCGCTTCGGGCAACCTTGATCGGCATATTAAGCACATCAGCCATGGTTTGCATGACAAACGGCGATTTCAAGGAAATACCGCCGATACCGATGACACTTTCAATCCTCACACCTTCCTGGGTGAAACGATCCACAATGGCTTTGGAGCCAAAAGCAGTTGCTTCAACCAAGGCACGAAAAATCATCGGAGCAGTTGAACCTAGCGTCAAACCTGTAATAGAACCTTGAACCAACTGGCTGGCATCAGGTGTACGGCGTCCGTTCATCCAATCGGTAGCCAGGACGGAACTTTCTTTCGGATCAATTTCAGCAGCCTGATCGGAAAGCTTTGGAATGATTTTATCCAGGGCTTCATTAACCAGTTTCTGCTTCGTTTCGTCATCGATCAACTTGGTCTTGCCGACGAGTTCTACGATAGGCCATGCCAATACGTGTTTAAACCAGGCATACACATCACCAAAAGCCGATTGACCAGCTTCAAGGCCCATATAGCCAGGAATAACGGATCCGTCAACCTGTCCGCAGATGCCTTTGATCAGTTTATCGCCGACTTCCTGATAGGAAGAAACAAGAATATCGCAGGTTGAAGTACCGATAACGCGAACCAGTGTATTGGGCACCGCTTCAGCACCGACAGCCCCCATATGGCAATCGAAGGCACCAACCCCGACAGCAACGTTCGTCGTTAATCCAAGACGTTTGGCCCATTCCGGAGTCAAATAACCCACTTTGGCATCACTGGTAAATGTATCTTTATATAAACGGGCACGGAAACCTTCCAGCAATGGATCCAGGGCTGTCAGAAACTTCTCTGACGGAAGCCCGCCCCATTTTTCCAGCCACATGGCTTTATGGCCGGCAGCACAACGGCTGCGTTTCATAGTTTCAGGCTTCGTATCGCCACAAAGCAATGCCGGCAACCAATCGCAATGTTCAACAATAGAATAAGCAGCGCCACGAACTTTTTTATCATTCCGGAGGACATGCAGTACTTTAGCCCAGAACCATTCGGAAGAATAAATACCACCTTCGTATGCCGTATAATCTATTTCCCATTTAGCACAAAGTTCGTTCACCTCTGCCGCTTCCTTAACAGCCGTATGGTCTTTCCACAAAACAAACATGGCATTCGGATTTTCAGCAAACTCAGGAAGCAATGACAGCGGAGTCCCTTTTTTGTCGGTGAAAACCGGTGTCGAGCCTGTCGTATCAAAAGACATGCCGATCACCTGTTCAGCTACAGACGGATCGCATTTCGACAGGGCTTCCTTGACTGAAGCTTCCAGACAGTCCACATAGTCACTCGGATGCTGGCGATATTGGTTGGCCGTGGGTTGGCAATACAGCCCTTTGGCCCAGCGTGGATAATACTTCACGGAGGAAGCCTGTTCGGCACCAGTTTCTGCGTCCACAATCAGGGCACGGCAAGAGTCGGTACCGTAATCGAGTCCAATTACATATTTCTTCATGGTTTAACGGAGTGCTTTGTTTAACATGTAATACACTTCGTTCGTACGAATATCCTGTTTGAATTGGCGAATAGTCGTATGCTTGTCAATCGTCAGTAATTCGATATCTGCAATTTCAGCATATTCTTCTATATACTCCTGCGTCAAAGCAAAGGAGAAGCTGGAATGATGCGTACCACCTGCCTGAATCCAGGCACCTGCACCAATCTCAAAATTTGGCTGCGGAATCCAGAGAGCACTGGCAACCGGCAATTTGGGAAGCGGTTTCGGTTTGATAACTTTGACATCGTTTGCAATCATGCGAAAACGGTTACCCATATCAACAATCGTGCAAGCAATTCCCTCACCTTCATGAGCGGTGAATACCAACCGCGCGCAGGTACCTGAATCGCCGATACCGAGGTAATGTACTTCGAGACGTGGCTTTTTGGCAGCAATTTCAGGATTGACTTCCAGCATATGAGCTTGAAGAATGGCACTGTTCTCTCCGTTGAAGTTGAGTGTGTAGTCTTCGAGGAAAGAGCAACCACCAGGAAGTCCCTTTGACATCACCCACATGGTGCGGCAAAGCGCGGCTGTTTTCCAGTCTCCTTCTGCACCAAAGCCGTATCCTTCAGCCATCAGTCGCTGTGAGGCCAATCCCATCAGCTGTTTCATACCTTCGAGTTCGTCAAAGCTGGTTGTGAAACCTTTTGCGCCTTTATCTTTCAGAAAACGGCGCAGACCGATTTCCTGAGCAGCAGCGTCGCGGACATACTGATGCATATCACCACCTTTCGCCGCATTCGGGGCAAAATCATACAATTGCTCATATTCGGCAACCAACGCATCGATTTCAGCTTCTGTCACAGCGTTTACATAAGGTACCAACCTGGCGATCGGAGCATTGTCCACATGGTATCCAAGACGGATTTCAGCTTCCACCTTATCCCCGTCTGTTACGGCAACATTGTTCATGTTGTCACCAAAACGAATGATACGCATGTCCTGAGCATCAGCCCAAGCTGCACATACACGCTGCCATACGGCAATCTTGCGCTGCGTTTCTTTATCTTTCCAATAACCGACAACAATCTTGCGCGGTTTACGCAGCCTGCTGGTGATAAAACCGAATTCACGGTCACCGTGGGCGCTTTGGTTCAGGTTCATGAAGTCCATGTCCATGCTATCCCAAGGAATTTCTTCATTGTATTGGGTATGCAGGTGCAACAGCGGTTTCTT
>JAUZOU010000154.1 GCA_030706285.1 Bacteroidota bacterium | reverse complement strand
GACTGGTCGGCAAAAAGACTTTTAAGGACCTGATAGGATGTGTTGTCAATGGCTCCGGCCTGTACCAGGATGGTATCTATGGGTGAATACTGATAACGGGGATAATTCCTGTAAAAATACGATTGCGTATTGAGCAGGTATAAATTAGTTTCATTGCTTCGATAAACATACACCTCCGTCATGTTCTCGGATGGTGTCAACAAATAGATCGGAGACATCGCCGGATGCAAATGCCGGTCATCAAACTGGCTTTTTACCTGAATAAACAGCCGGAGTTTCTGCGTTTCAGACGGGCGGACAAACAATTTCAGGTAACCGGCTGTATCTGACTTTGCTTCCAGTTTCAGCCCGTCAACAGCGGGTGCTTCTGGAATAGTTGTCGTCGCCGTAATTGTACGGCCAAGTGTCTCCACTGTTAACCGGTATGTTCCGCCGGTTTTACCTTTCATCCGGATCGATTTATAAACGAAGGGTGGAAAAAAGTCTGTCTGCCGGTATAACGTAAGTATTTCCGAATCGCCCTCACAGCTCAATGTCACTTTAGCATACTTCAAGAATGATTGGCTGATCGAGACCGAATCATATTCAGTCAAAAAAGGGGAGCTCATGGTCAAATAGACACAAGCTTCCTTCCCCTGCTCTATCCAGCCGTCAACCACAATTTTCGGCTCATAGTCAGCTTGTTCCAATTCAATGGGTGATGAACAACCAATCAAAGATAAAACAGCCAGAAAAAGAAATCCGTTTCTCATGTGATCCTCCTTTTTCCATTTAAGATTCCAGGTATTCCGAATGCCGGTCTGAGGGTTGGCATGGGCGCTTTGTATGTACAGGCTCGTTTCATGGATTAAAGACTAAATCGCCAACTAATGGATGGTATCATCGGGAACAATGATAATTGATACGATTTGACCGTCAGGTCATAAGTGGATTCACCCCGAAAGACTTTAAAATAAGCATAATAGGGATTCGCCCGATTATAGACATTAATAATGGAAACGTTCAGTGTCGATTCACGAAACCGGTGGCTTTTCAGATGCCAGTTGGCCGATACATCAAGACGGTGATAGGGAGGAAAACGATAGCCATTGAAATGATCGTAATCATTCATCAGCATACCCATCATCCAGCATCTGCCGGATGGCAACGTCATCGTATTGCCTGAAGCGAAGTTCCAAAGTATGGAAAAATCCCATATTCTGTTCAACGTATAAGTTAAGTTCAGGTTCAAATCAACCGGGCGGTCGTTTTTATCGTTGAACCATTCTCCATCCCTGATTTCAGGAAAAGAACGCAGCGACTTGGAATAAGAGGCATTCAACGTTCCGGCAAAAGCACCCAATTTTTTTTGCAACGAACAATCTATGCCATATGCAACCCCATTCCCCTGAAAAAACTGGTCTTCAAAGCCTTGATAGTTGGAATTGTCTGTTACCACATTGAATATCAACAGGTGTTTCATGTATTTGGCATACAATTCTATTGAAAAATCCAGCCATGACCGGCTCTGATAATACCCGGCAGTAATCTGATCGGCTGTTTCAGGCCGAAGTCGTGGTAACGACGACACCCACAAGTCCATGGGCAATGGAACAGAACTGAGTGATGCCAGATGCAGATTTTGGTCATTCAATGCGCATGAAATCTTAACAGACCGATTGACATCCGGAAAAAGAGACAAAGAGACAATAGGAGAAGCGTTCATCCAAACCTTGGCAACTTCGTTGGTCAACGTTCGATTGGCGCCATATTGATAAGGCCCTAATGTGGCGTCCATTGTATATCTGATGCCGGCATAGACAGTCAGGTTCCCGGAAGGAGCCCGATAAAGATCCCCTATATAGACTGACGTTCCTGCATTTCTATATTGGTTGAACCGGGTAACCGTATCTGTTTGATAACACATAGCCATATCAATGGGAATGGTATGCTGGACAAACAAATCAAGCCCAGTTTGGATCAGGTGATTGCCGCACCGGTGTTCCCAGGTATTTTTCCATTTGACCTGTTCAAAAAAGCTGGAAAAGGCCATATCATATTCAATCAATTGGCCATTAAAATCAGAAAAGGTAGCATTGTAACCAAGGAACGATTGGAACGCATCATCCCGGTTAATCCTATACCGGTAGTGTAAAAGGGCGCTCCGGTTCCCCCACCCTGCACCGGCATCATATTGCAAATGGTCGTCATTGAACTTGAAACGGTCTTTTCCTGTATACCACGCCAACGAAATCTCCGACTTCGGTGAAAGACGTCCATGAAGGCGTCCGTTGAAATCATAAAACGCATAGGCATTGTTCTTAAAATAGTTGTACTTATCTGATAAAAAAGGAGAAGCACACCAGCCCAGCATTTCCAGATAACTACGCCGATAGCCTGTGATCAGGTTCCACTTTCCATTATGACTGATACGGCTATAGGCAATGGAAGAACTAACATTTCCCAGGTTGCATTCAAGGCCTTGATGAGCTGAATCCGGCTGAACGGAACATACGGCAATGGTGGAAGAAAGACGTCCCTGCAACTGAACCGGAGCATTTCCTTTATACACGTCAACACTGCTCGTCGTCAACGGATTAAAAACAGAGAATAGTCCCATCAAATGAGAAGGGTTCAATAATTCCATATCGTCCAGCAAGAACAGATTCTGACCGGCCGATCCGCCACGGACATAGATACCACTGTTACCTTCACTGACAGATTTGACCCCCGACATCAGCCTGACTGCCTGGAGCACATCCGGCTCGCCCAACAAGGCCGGTAATTTCTTAATCTCTGTTTCAGACAAGACTTCCCTGCCCGGGAATGCCGTACTGAGGCGTTGCTGCCGATCTCCATCCACGACAACCTCACGGATAGAAATAATTCTCAAAGCAGACAAACTGTCCGTTCTTGCCGTCCGGGTTTGCGGGCTGTCTTTTGCTGCAAAAAGGTCCGGAAGCATCACCAAACAGAAAAAAAACGATAACAGACAGCTGCGCTTCATTTAGGAATAATTAAAACTCATACAAAAATGGAGGCCTAAACCTCCATCTTTGCATCCTGTCAAATCGAATCAGTAAACTTTATTTATAACTGGTTTCCAGATCATTCTTGAATTTCTCCAGATCTGCCTGCAACGACTCAAATCCAGTATTAAAGAAACTTTCATCCATGGCTGAGCCATCTTTGAAGACAAATCGCTGATTCATTGTCCAGTAATCATAACTATCATCCTGAAAATAGGGATTTGAATATTGAACATGATACGGATAAAATTCTGACTTGGCGATGACACCTGTTCCATCTGCATACAGCAGCAATAGTTGGCTGTTAGCATTGAAAATACCGGCTATTTCTATCAGGTCCTGCTCTGTGGCTGTATTTTCATCGCCCCAACCACTCGGATACTTTGCGTCACACGCTTTCCATATCGATGTAATGTCCGCCTGCCCGGTCATTTTGAGGTTTCCAACCTGAATCCAGACATTGGCTGAATTCATTACTTCAGGAATCAAGTCCTGATTTTCAGTATTGAATAACGTCTTGACTTTAGCATAGTCAAAATCTCCTTTCGTCTGTAGGTGAGCAGAAAAGAGAGAAGCCTCATTATACGTAAAGGCGACATTACCAACCACGTTTGTCTCATCGTTGGTCAAGGTTTCCGTTAGTTTATACCCTTCACTGAAAGTGAGCGTCGTTGCCTCGCTTGATGGCATATCATCTGCATTGCATTGTGCAGAATAGATACAAGAGAGCAACGTCGTTGAACCGTTCTGAACACTGAAATTCAGTGACGTCAATAAACTTTCTCCAGAAAAATCCTGATTGGTTGCTGTTTTGAAGGTAACATTAGTCAAACTGACGGTAGCGTTATTGGTCGTAGACGTACCGGTTGGAAACATAAACGTGATTTCACCGGCTTTGGCCGTTTTGTCGAACTGTTCAGTGGATTTATTATAAGTATACACACCGGCATATTCAGTCATAAACGTTTTCAGATCATTTGTTTCAGTTACGGCATCACGAAGTTGATACACTTGTTGGGGATTGCCAGCCATTCCGGCTATCAGACGTACAAGCGGCGTAATGGGAGCATCCACATAGGTGACGGACACATTCAGTTGCATCAGTGTGGATAGATCTTTCGCCACATAAACAGCATCCAGCGTTTTAAGCTGGTCCATTTTTGTAAGTAGAGCAGCCCCCTCATCCTCCATTTTTGCTTTATTCTGTTCAACTGTGAGACTGGCATACTGTGCCCCGGAGTCTTTTTCATCCTTGCAACCCGTAGTAAGAAATAGACTGATAGCGAGAAGTGCCATCGAACTGCGTTTAACGTTGATTCTCATGTCTTAGATGATTAAGATTAATAATTATTTACAAATATATTTCTTTTAATCACATTTTCAATCTTTTCTACTAAAAAATTCGTTCTCGTCCAGCCTGACAAACAATCAAGTAAAAAAAACGGGGGCAATTCCATTGCTACCTCCGTCGCTTCGCTTCAGTCCGCTACCCCTGGCTAAATGAATACACCGGATTACAGGGGGGTCTCTAAGCCAGCGGCTGTTAAGACACCTCTGTAGTATCCGGTGTATTCTGTCTGATATTAAGTGGTCATCAGCCAAGAAAGCCCTGTTCCAGCATGGCCTTGGCGACTTTCATGAAGCCGGCCACATTGGCCCCCTGCATGTAATTGACGTAGCCATCCGGCTCCGTACCATAGCGGACACATTGTTCATGGATGCTGGTCATAATCTGTTTCAGCCTGGCATCCACTTCTTCAGCCGGCCAGGACAAATGCATGGCGTTTTGAGTCATTTCAAGGCCTGAAGTGGCTACTCCACCGGCATTGACAGCCTTACCAGGCCCATAAAGCACTCTGGCACGGATAAAGGCATCAATTGCTTCAGGGGTACATCCCATGTTTGAGATTTCGCCGACACATTTGACGCCATTGGCAATCAACCGGTTGGCATCATCCAGGTTCAGTTCGTTCTGAGTCGCGCAAGGCAACGCAATATCTACTTTTTGATCCCAGGGGCGTTTGCCGGGATAAAATTCAGCCCCGAACCTGGTTGCATAAGGCTCGATGACATCATTGTTGCTGGCACGGAGTTCCAGCATGTAATTGATTTTTTCGGGTGTCAGGCCTTCCCTGTCATGCACATAACCATCAGGCCCAGACAACGTAATAACTTTCGCACCCAGTTGAGTGGCCTTGAGCGCAGCTCCCCAGGCGACATTGCCAAACCCTGAAATAGCCACCGTTTTCCCTTCGATGCCCATGCCTTTCAAGGCCAGCATCTGCCGGACAAAATACAATCCGCCGAAACCTGTTGCCTCCGGCCTGACCAGCGAACCACCATATTCGATGCTCTTTCCTGTAAAGACACCGGTATTTTCTCTGGCCAGCTTTTTATAGATACCAAACAGGTAACCGATTTCACGGGCGCCCACACCGATATCTCCGGCAGGCACGTCCGTCACAGGCCCGATATTCCGCCACAATTCCATCATGAAACTATGGCAGAAACGCTCAATTTCGGCATCGGATTTACCACGGGGACTAAAATCGGATCCTCCTTTACCACCTCCCATCGGCAACGTCGTCAACGCATTCTTGAACGTTTGTTCGAAGCCAAGAAATTTCAGGATCGATAAATTGACAGAAGCATGAAAACGCAACCCTCCTTTGTAAGGTCCTATGGCATTGTTGAATTGAATACGGTAGCCAAGGTTTACCTGAATCTTTCCGGCATCATCGACCCAAGGCACTTTAAATGTAAAAATACGGTCTGGCTCGACCAGACGTTCCATAATACGGGCTTTTTCAAACTCAGGATGTTGGTTGTATATCGGTTCAATACTCATCAGCACTTCCCTGACTGCCTGTAAGTATTCGGTTTCTCCCGGATGCTTTGCTTCAAGCCCTTTCATAAACAAATTAATATCCATAGCCTTCAATTTTATGTGAAACATAGACAGACAAAAATTATTCAACAACGTGATAAGATTAAGTCTGCGTTAGAGGTTCAATCATCAAATTTAAACACTTTTGAAGCAAAGAGCAAGATAAATTGATTAATTTTGTTGATATCAATCTATTGCCCATGAATCAAACAAACTGCTTCAGAAAATTGTATTTTCAGGATACTTCGTTCGCCAATCTGATGACCAGGCGTATTTACAACATCCTGCTGATTGCCAGTAAATACGATGCGTTTATTCTCGAAGACGACGGGCGGGTGGACGAACAGATCTTCAACGAATATGTCTCACTGAATTTAAGATACCCTCCCAGGTTCACGCAGGTTTCCGATGGCATCGAAGCACTTGATGTTCTCGGCAAGACCAACTACGAACTGATCATTTTCATGCCGGGAGACATGAAGGATGCCGGTTTTGCAACAGCCAAAACCATCAAAGCCAAACATCCCGACATTCCAATCGTCGTGCTTACGCCTTTTTCAAAAGAAGTCTCCAAATATATGGCCCATGCCGACCTTTCAGCTGTCGATTACGTATTCAGTTGGCTGGGAAACACCGACCTGTTACTGGCCATTATCAAGCTCATCGAGGATAAAATGAATGTGGACGAAGACATTCACTCCGTAGGTGTCCGCGTCATTATTCTGGTAGAAGACTCTGTCCGTTTCTATTCTTCCATTCTGCCGAACCTGTACAAGTTCGTACTTGAGCAGTCGCGCAATTTTGCGACCGAAGCGTTGAATGCTCATCAGCAAATGCTGCGCATGCGTGGCCGCCCAAAGATCTTGCTGGCCCGCAACTACGAAGAAGCCAAAGAGTTGTATAAGAAATACCACAAAAATATGCTAGGGCTGATTTCCGACATGAGTTTCAACCGTGAAGGAACGAAAGACAAACTGGCCGGTATCCGCTTCTGCAGACGGGTTAGAAACCACGACGCTGTCATTCCGATTATTCTAAACTCATCCGACGCGGAAAACAAGCCCTATGCCGATGAAATCGAAGCAGGCTTTATCCATAAAAGCTCAAAGACCTTTCCACAGCAACTTC
>JAUZOU010000153.1 GCA_030706285.1 Bacteroidota bacterium | reverse complement strand
TTATCCATTAATCAATCCGTTAAGCCGGCCTATAATAAAGACAAAGAAGACATTTTGTGTACATTGGCCAATGCGTGTGCCTTTGGAAATAATCCGGCCATCGCGCAGTCCTATTATACTCAAACAGTTGACGTGCTTAAAACAATCGTAAAACGTGACTTCGCCTTTCTGACCGAGCAGGAACGGAACGGATACTGGAACACCCTGCAAACCGACTTGCAGCATTTTTCTGCCTTCGGTTACAAGATGAACACGTTCGATTGTCCGTTTACGACTGAACTCTATAACGCCGTCCTGTTCAGTAAAGGCTTACTCATCAATTCGGACAATGAGGTCAGCAGGCTGGTCTCAAAAAATCCTGTCCTGACTGTCATGCAACATGAGCTGAACAGCCTGCAGCAAGAAATAGAATCGAAACAACAAAAAGGGCTGAACACCGATAGTCTCCGTTTGAAAAGGCAGAAAAAAGAAGCGGAAATGCTGGAGAAATGCACCGGATTATACGGTAACTACACACAATTCCTATCCATCGATTTTAAGGATGTCGTTGCACGGTTGGGCGAAAAAGACGTAGCGCTGGAATTCCATGATTTCAAGTGCGGAAAAGACAGTACGATGTATTGTGCCTTTATCTTAAAACCAGGGATGAGCAATCCTAAGATGGTGCCATTGTTTGAAAAGAAAACCCTCGACAGTTTACAGCTGGCGCCTTCTCTGACGTTTGCAAGCGCGTTTTCATACGGCTCAAAAGAAGATCACGATACGATTTACCAGAGCAAAGAACTGGGGCAATTGATTTGGGGCAAAATCCTGCCTTTCCTGAATGACGGGCAACACGTGTATTTTTCTCCCACTGGCATCTTCTATCAATTGGGCATTGAAAATCTACCTTTGGAAGACAATCAGCCTTTTTCCGATCATTATACGGTCTACCGGCTTTCATCGACCCGTGAACTGGCGACAGCGACAACCGTTTCTTCTGACGGGAAAGCCGTTCTGTACGGTGGTCTTCAATACGATGAAGATGCGCCAACCATGGCAGACATGAGCCACAGAAACCGGCGGAAGCAGGATTTTTCCGACTATTCCACCCTTGCTTACGAAGGTAACCGATCGCTCAGCGACCTGACAAAACACCGTGATGGCGGAAAAACCGGTCCTGTGCCATCAACCAGAGACGATGGTGAGGTAACATCGCTTCCCTATACTAAAGAAGAAGTGACGGAAATTAACGCCCAACTGACCTCCCCGGCTTCAAAAAATGCCCTTCGCACAACGATGTACACCGGCACCGGAGGAAATGAAGAATCGTTCAAAGCCCTGTCAGGAACTCATCCAAGAATCCTTCATATTGCCACCCACGGATTTTTCTTACCTCAGTATGAAGCCGAAGCTTTTTATGATCAACGAAGTTTCCTGATGGGTATTAATGAGCAGCAAAAAGCGGATGCAGAGGTCTCTTTGAGCCGTTCCGGATTATTGTTGGCCGGAGCAAGCAAGGCTTGGAATGGCGAAGTCATTCCGGACAGTATCGATGATGGCATCCTGACAGCAAAGGAAATTGCGCACATGGACCTGAAAGGAACCGATCTGGTGGTGCTTTCAGCCTGCGAAACCGGTCTGGGTGATGTAACAGGCGATGGGGTCTTCGGACTTCAAAGAGGCTTCAAAAAAGCCGGCGTCAATACACTGGTCATGAGCCTTTGGAAAGTGGATGACAAAGCCACGAAAATCTTCATGACACAATTCTATGCCAATTTGATGAACGGTCAGTCCAAGCGTACCGCCTTCCTGAATGCTCAAAAATTCCTGCGGGACTATCACAGCCCGGCCGGTCAAAGTAACGGGACAGCCGTCAACCCTTACGCCTCCCCCGAATACTGGGCGGCATTCATCCTGTTGGATGGGATTCATTAACTTGTCGTCATCCGTTTTTGAGAGCATAGCCGGTAATGTGCATCATGGCCGGTAATCCAGCCAGATACAATTCGCCAATAACGAACGTTTGGTTTCAAGTACCAGCTGGCAATCCTCTTTCGACAGCAGGTAGTTACTCCAAAGTAAACTGAGTCTGAAACCCTGTTTGAAATCCGATTCTGTAAAAAACAGTCCGGTCGACGTTTTCTTTTCACCGGGAGGTACAGGCAAGGCGCAATCGTTACCGAATAGAGGCAAGAAGGTGGTATCAGAGGGCGTCTGCATCAACACGTAGGCAAAACGGGCTTGCTGGAAAGGATTGGAGATGACTAGCTGACTAACCGATGCCTGATTAAGATCAGGCATCATCATGACCAAGTCTGACGAATCCTTGCTGTTTTTATGCAGGAATGGATTGGAGGAAGATAAACTAAGTCCTCTTGTAGTACCACCTTTCGTGTGAAACATCTGATAATGATCATCATCCAACTGTTTATATTCCTTCTGAATATAATGAATCACGGCAATCAGGGCACTACCGAATGATTTATCCTGATCGGATACATAGTCAGACAGGAGCCGGGAGCCGCCATTGATTTCCAGAGTCAGCAACCTGCGGGTTCTGCAATCATAAATGGACAGTGTTCCTGTCTGTTTTTTGGATGTTATCCGGGTCGTTGAAGAAAGGTAATCCCATTTGACTATTGAAGAAAGTTTCCCTTTTGATCCGGCTTTCAGTACATCATTCACCTCACGGACCCGGTAGGTCTGCGCAAAAGCCAGACAGGAAACAGCACCTGCGAATAACAACAAAAGTAGCTTTCTCATCGTCCTTTCTTTTTGAATTGTTTAATCGTTGTTTCAAGCGCAGCAAACGCATCAGCAAAAACCGGGGCCATCGCCACAGCCAGACGAACCGGCGAGAAATTGATCACATAATCGAACCGGATGAAGATGATGTATCCGATGATCGTAAAAAACCAGACAGAAAGCAAGACACATAGAGCAATGAAGAGCCGCATGCCTTTTTTCAGTTTCCGTCCCACCAGTTCAATGATATCCAGAAAAACAATCAGGATAAAAACAGTCAAAACCCAACGGCCAACGTCAGACATGGCTGATATGGAGCGCCCGGATAGAATGGTCGAAATCGTGTAAGCATGGATAACCAGCCCGTTCATCTTTCCATCTACCGGGGTGGCGTGCATATCCGCCGGTTCATTTAGCGAACCGATCAGGACAATTTTATGATAAAGCATTTCCGGATGCCGGACTGCCTCATCAGGTTCCAACGTATCAAAATCCAGCGAACGGAAATTGATAAAAGATGGCGCCTTCCGTTTCCGGAGAAAAGATTCAATGGCTGCTGGATCTGCCATTCTGGCAATCTGAAGGTCGAACGACGGGAACGACGCTTTGTCGTTCAGTTTGAAAAACGGCGTGAACTCATTGACCATATGCGTCTTCGACTCCATTAGATTGATGCACCCACAGGCAACGTCAGGTAGTCTTCCTTCGAAAAAATTGCCTTGCCGTGCATTCAGAAAATGAGTTTTCTCGTCCTCGTCCCCAAGGACACAGCTGACCACCAGCTGATTTTTAAGCTTTTTCAGAGAATTGACCAAGGCCTCATCCTCAGTCTGCTGTTTGGGCTCCGGGAAAACGACATCCAGGCCAACAACGCGAGGATTGGCTTTCGCTACCTGAGTGAGAAGACGGGCGATATCACCTCGTGAACAAGCATCCGCCTTGATCAGAACGATATTGGAGTCGACCTCAACAGGCAGGGTCCCCGGTTCGTTGGCAATGGCGAAATAGGTATCGACCGTATTGGAAGTGGCGACCTTACGGGATGAACTGGCAGAAGGATCCAACGGATTGATATTGAACAGCAGCAATATGCCACAGACAATCAACGCAATCAGCAAAGGCCTGATAAAAAAGGTCATTAACTCATTCTTACAATTCTTCATGCCCCAACATAGATAATAAAGGTTACCAACCGCTTTCACCGGACTTCCAGCTCATAAAAATACGACTATTTTATGGCTGTTAATTAATTGTACGCAATTATTATTAATTGCATAATAGTTACAATCCGATTTTTAAACAAATAAACAACTCAAAGGCGAGCCCCGAAGTATTAAATGGAATAGACAATGTTTCCGGCCCATGGGTCGGGATATTGAACCACTTTATGAATAATAAATATGAGCCCAAAGCAAGCACTAGCCCCTGAATCCATAGCAAGCAGCGATGGATTCAACCCTTAGAGATTCAACTCCAGCTAAATAGCAGAAGAAATCGGCCGGCGCAATCTGGCAAGCCTTATTTTTTCAGGATCGTCTGTCTGAACACCCCTTGCGCAGTTATCACAGTCATCAGATAAGGGCCCTGCTTCAGGTCACTCAAATCGAAAGAGCGGATGCCAGATGCTGCCCGTTTCATCCATACACCTGCCAAATTGAAGATCTCTACGCGGTCAATTTCAGCATCGGAGACAATGGTTAGCTTGTCAGTGACCGGATTGGGAAACACAGCCAATCCAGGCACACATTGGGTAGAAAGTCCAGTCGTCTCGTTAGACAGGCTGATGTAATAGAGGTTTGCCGAGTCTGTTTTGGTGATTTTGTGATTACCGGCTGAAATGACCAACGTCAAAACGCCTGAAGCAGCATTGTAGGAAGTGCCGTCGATTGAAATCTTTCCTGAGAAACCGGCGTTGAAAACCAGAATCAAGGTTGCTTGTTTGGTCGTGGTAAACGAAATGACTGTAGCGGCTTCCATTTTAAGGCATTGAGTCAGTGTCAGTCCGGCATAGGTAACCGTGCCTTTTGAATCGGACAGATTGCCGGTAATGCTAAAGAAGGCACTGGTCTTACCCGAGAGGGTGAAGTTATGGAGGTACACATTGGTTGAATCGCCCCCCTGCCCCGGATCATCCGGTGTGGTCCCGCCTGTGCCAAGACTATCTCCCTGCACTGAAACCAGGCTGGTTTGATAGCCTGTAAGAGCTGCCTTCAGTCCGGCGTTCACCGCATCTGCTTCATCATCAATGGCATTGTCAAACGTCCATTTAACGTCTCCGCCTTCTACGCGTCCGGCATATTTTGTGACGTTTTCTTTAGCGACGTCAGGACTGTCCGGTGTATAGGCATACATCAGGGAATCGTTGGTATCAAAGTTGTTGTAGGTATGTTTGCCCTGATACGAAACCACGGCACTGTCCACTTTCTCATTCCGGCTGGTTGCCACATACGCATCAAAATCGACGGTCGGATTCGGATAGCCGGCATTGCCGTAAGGGACAAAGCGTTTCTGGCCGGTCATGACATTATTGAAGGCCTTAATGGTTCCTCCGTCTTCTTTCGAAAAGGTCGGCATATTGACATAATCGTTCGACTGGGTCGATTCGTTAAAGACATCGGTACCTTGCATAGACGTCATCATGGGGTATTTGCAATGGCGGAAATAATTGGCCTCGACAAAAACGGACGATCCCAGCGTGGAGCCAGCACCGTACTTGGCATTGCCGTCGTAATAATTGTTGTACACGTGGGCGGAATAATACCGCACACGCGGGTGGCGCGAATCGGAGTGATCGTACCAGTTGTGATGATAGGTGATAAACAGCCCGGCCGTGGTGCCTTCACTCAATCCAAGCAAATTGGACTTTCCCGTATCCCAGAAATGGTTGTAGGAAAACGTGACATAGGTTGATTTTTTACAGTCAAGCGCCCCGTCTCCTTTCACCTGATCGGCATCGCTCCCAGCCTCTCCATAAAAGAAATCGCATTGATGAACCCACACGTGGTCATTGCCTTGTTGCAATCCGACATCATCGCCTTCACTGCTGTTGCAGTTCATAAAACCGATGTTCCGTACTTCCACATTCGATGCATTTTTTATGCGAAGGCCCCAGCCATAAGCTACAGCATCGTTGCCGACGCCTTCCACCGTTATGTATCCCGACGGATTGTTGGCATTTTCAACGACCACATCCCCGTTCAACATATACGACAAGTCCGTGATCTGTCCCACCAGCCGGATAATCAACGGCCGTGTGTCCTTTCCTTTCTTGAAACCGTCCAGAATGGTTTGCAACCCGGCACACGGATTCTCATTAGCCCCGGAAACATCCAGCGAAATGGTATTCTTCGTTTTTTCGGTTATGTACAACACCACCGCTCTGTCTTTCGGCGTCCCATCAGCCTGATAGGCCCCAGGCGTCCTGTCCTTCCAAAAGGCATAACCAGTACGATCATACGCTTTCACGATCAGTGAATCGGTCGTCGTGCCTTCTCCTTCCTTGCCCGAAATGACAGGCACGACCCGGACGGTATAATTTCCTGCCCTGAGGCCCGGGATATCGGCACGCTCACAGGTTTTGTAGCTTCGGATAAGCTGATCGTCGATTCGCTTATCCGTGATACCTTCGCCACTGTAGTAAACATGATACGCCTGTATACTGTCCATCGGTTCCCAGGTAACATAAACCGATTCCAGCCATCCGGCCGCATGAGTGATCACCGGCCGCTGTGCGAAATTCATCATGGAAATCAGACAGGCAACGAAAAACAAGAGGCTTTTTTTAATCATAGATCGCCTTGGCATTAGATTTTTAACTGGTTATGGCACAAATATATCAGTTTGAAAAAAGACGCATGTAGATAAATTGATGCATTTCGTTAAATTATTGCAGTTTACAAGGGAAAAAACAATTTTTTTGGTCTGAAAAATGGCAACAGAAAATTTGAATAGCTGAAAAATTCTAGTTAAATTAACCGGATGATTCTATTTGTTCTGTCACCCATTCGTTGACACACGTTTCAAATCGTGTCAGCATGCAGCAGGGCTAATTTCTTTGGAATTCCGGTATAATTATTAAACAATTACTAATTATCAAACGTATGAGCACAGGAAAAGTTTTATTGGGCCTTTTGGCCGGAGTAGCCACGGGTGCCTTATTGGGTGTATTGTTTGCCCCGGATAAAGGAGTCAATACTCGCCGGAAAATCAGCTGCAAGGGAAAAGAGCTGAAAGACGATTTAACAGAAAAGTTCGATGAAGTCATTGATGACATCTCTGAGAAATTCGAGCAGATGAAAAAGGATGTGAAGGGCTACGCCGAAAAAAC